>QGUU01000339.1 GCA_003242525.1 Pseudomonadota bacterium
TCCCAGACATCGACACCGAGGATCGGCGTCGCGCCGTGAACCAGCGGATTCTCGCCGTTCGGGGTCTTGGAAATGGCAAGCTTCCCGTCCTGGACGGAAAGCCACGCCCAGCCGGAGCCGAACTGCGTGGTGCCTGCGTTGATGAAATCGGCCTTGAACTTGTCATAACCGCCAAGATCACTATCGATGGCCTTCTGCAGCGCGCCTGGCAGCTTGTTGCCGCCGCCGCCTTTCTTCATCCACTTCCAGAAATGGATGTGGTTGTAATGCTGCGCCGCATTGTTGAACAGACCGGCATTCTTGCCGAACGACTGCTTGACAACCTCTTCAACCGAAAGGTCGGCCATGCCCGCTTCCGCGGCAAGTTTGTTGCCGTTGTCCACATAGGCCTTGTGGTGCTTGTCGTGATGATATTCCAGCGTCTCCCTCGACATGTAGGGCTGCAGTGCCTCGTAGTCGTAAGGCAGGTCAGGCAATTCGAAAGCCATGGATAATACTCCCTCATGGAAAAACGGCGATGTACCGATCTAACATAGGTTTCGACCGGCGCGGAACAACCGCCTTTGGACCGCAAGTCGTTGCTTTTTGCCTAAGCAGAACCCGAGTGAGCCCATTCCCAATAAAGCTCTCGCGCCTTGCGCGCCATCGGGCCGGGTTGCAATTCACGGTCCTCAATGCGGATGATGGGTACAACCTTGGAGTGGTTGCCAGTCGAGAAGATCTCGTCGGCTTCGAGGAAGTCGCGCACGGACAGTGTCTTTTCGGTCGTTCGGAAGCCGTAGTCGCCCAGCAGGTTGATTGTGCGGGCGCGAGTAATGCCGGAAAGGAACGTGCCGTTGGCGGCAGGCGTGAAGACGTGCCCGTCCTTGACCAGGAAGACGTTGGAGGAGCCGGTTTCCGCAACGTTGCCCAGCATGTCGAGCACAAGCGCGTTATCGAAGCCGCGCGACTTGGCCTCCAGGATGGCGCGGCCGTTGTTGGGATAAAGGCAACCCGCCTTGGCGTTGGTCGGCATGGTTTCCAGCGTGGGCCGGCGGAACGGCGATACGGTAACGGAAAAGCCGGTGGGGGCAAGCATGGGCGATTCATAGAGACACAGGCAAAACCGCGTCGATTCCGGGTCGGCCGGAACGCCCATGTAGCCGCCGTGCTCGGCCCAGTACATCGGCCTGATATAGACCGCGGTCTTGCCGTCGAACTTTTTCAGCCCGTCCCAGGTCAGCCCGACGATTTCCTCGGGCGTCATTGTTGGCTTGAGCCCGAGGGCCGCTGCGGATGCATTGACACGGCGGGCATGCGCATCAAGGTCCGGAGCCACGCCTTCGAACCATCGCGCGCCATCGAAGACGCTTGAACCCAGCCACATTACATGACTGCGTGGACCAACCACGGCGACGTTGCCTTCATGCCAGTCGCCGTCGACATAGGTCCAGGTAAGCGATTGGGCGGCTGCGGCCAAGGTCATGTTCCCGACTCCTCGAATGTCGTCCCGCTATAGGAAAGTTTCACCGTCTGCCGTCAACCGGCATGAATGCAGTTTTGGTGAGGCCAGAGGCACATCGGGCTTGCCTTCGGCGTTTTTGCACTTCACAATTTTGCGATGCAACATGCCGCCTATGTTTTTGACGCCTATGGCACCCTGTTCGATGTCCACGCCGCAGTGAGGAAGCATGCCGCGGCGATCGGACCCGACGGCCAGCTGCTTTCCGAGATCTGGCGCGCAAAGCAGCTCGAATATTCGTGGGTGCGGACGCTGATGGGCACCTACACCGATTTCTGGCAGTTGACCGAGCAGGCGCTCGATTACGCCTATAGCCGGGTACCTTCTGCGAACAAGGCGCTCCGCACCGACCTTCTTCATGCCTACATGCACCTCGACTGCTACCCGGAAGTGCCGTCGGTCCTGAAGTCGCTCAAGATGTCCGGCGCGAAACTGGCGATCCTTTCAAATGGCTCGCCCTCCATGCTGGAAGCGGCCGTGCGCTCCGCCGCGCTGGACACGGTGCTCGATGAGGTCTTCTCCGTGGACAGGGTCCGGCGCTTCAAGACCGATCCGGCAGTCTATGAAATGGTGACCAGCGCTTGGCGCCTCTACCCCGAGGCGGTATCGTTTCAGTCTTCCAACCGCTGGGACATTGCAGGCGCGACGCGGGCCGGTTTCAGAACGGTATGGATCAATCGCGCCGACATGCCGGACGAGTATCCAGACCTGCCGCCGGGCCTGATCCTGCCGTCACTTGAAGCACTCGCCTCCTGACGCGGCGTTGCCGATTGGCCACAGGAGCATAGAGTTTCCCCGATCAAAGGGGAACCTCCACCTTATTGCCCGAATTGAAACGCTTATCCCGTCCCATTCCTTCCGGGAAACGGAATCGATGCTTTGTTTCCCTAGACTTCTGAAATCGGAAAGAGCGAAATGCCAAAGAGTTCCAATGCTCCCGGCGCACTTACCCGCCGCGATCTGTTGACCGGCGCGGTGCTGGGCGGAATGGCCCTTGCCGCCTCGGGTTGCACCAGCGTCGGCAGCAGGACACCAATGCAGGAAGAGTTACCCCCGCGCGAGCCAATGCCGGATTATGTCGCCATGTACGGGCCGGTCGAGGATGGCGGCTATCTGCTTCCCGCAGTCCCGATCGAAAGGATGGATCAGCAATATCTTCGCCAGATCGTCGATGATCCGACTGGCGAGAGGCCGGGAACCATCGTTGTGGATACGGTGGGCCATTTCCTCTACCTGGTTCGCGAAAACGGCAAGGCGCTCCGCTACGGGGTGGGCCTGGGCCGGGCAGGCTTCGAATGGTCCGGCAGCGCCGTCGTTCAATACAAGCGCGAATGGCCAAAATGGACGCCCCCGGACGACATGATCGCGCGCCAGCCGGACCTGGAGAAATACAGCGTCCGCAACGGGGGAATGCCCGGCGGCCCCAACAATCCGCTCGGCGCGCGCGCGCTCTACCTTTTCCAGAACGGCGAGGACACGCTTTACCGCATCCACGGTTCGCCAGAGTGGTGGTCGATCGGCAAATCCGTCTCTTCGGGCTGCGTGCGCCTGATAAACCAGGACATCATCGATCTGTATGGCCGCGTGCCCAACAGGACCCCGGTCATCGTCACGGCAGGCGTCGGCGGCCAGTTGGTGGCAGCGACTTCCTTCCACAAGACCATTCCCATGGATGCCGGCGTTCCGGGCACTGAGCTGCTCGGTCCAGCCTGGTAAGGCGCGCGGCGTCAGCGTCGGCGCGAAAAGCCGCCCAATATGCCGCGTACGATTTCCCGCCCAAGCGCGGAGCCCACCGAGCGCACCACCGACTTGATGGCTGCTTCCGTTACCGACTGGCGCTGGGAGCGCCGCGGCGCAGGATCACGACGCCCCGTCGAAACCGGTTCGCTGCGGCCGCCAAAATCCGGAAGGGTCCAGCGGGAGCCACGGTCATCGGGTTCTGGCTGCACCGCCTCCTGAGCGGCCATGGCCCTTTTCTGCAGCATTTCGAAGGCTGACTCGCGGTCGATTGCCTCGTCATACTGGCCGGCAACCGGGCTTTCCGCGATGATTCTGCTACGCTCCTGCGGCGTGATCGGACCAAGGCGCGAAGATGGCGGGCGAATCAGCGTCCGTTGCACGACCGAAGGCACTCCCTTTGCCTCAAGCGTCGAAACCAGGGCCTCGCCCGTACCCAGTTCGGTGATGGCCTTGGCGCAATCGAAATCGGGATTGGGGCGGAATGTGTCGGCTGCCGTGCGGACAGCCTTCTGCTCGCGCGGGGTATAGGCCCGCAGCGCATGCTGGATGCGGTTGCCGAGTTG
>QGUU01000340.1 GCA_003242525.1 Pseudomonadota bacterium
AAGCGGAAGGGTTCTTGCCGATGAAATCACCCGGGCCGCGGGGCCCACAAACCCGAAAGCGCCGCGCCGGCCAGAATGGCGGCGGCCGCCCATTTCACGCCGAGCCGTCGTTGCACGAGGTCGCGCAGGACGAGCGCAAGGCCCACCATCAGGACGCCGCTCGGGGCCATAAGTCCAGGGGCAACCGGAATGAGGCAGGGTCCTTCCGGTGCGCAAACAGTGCCGGCGTGCCCGATCAACCAGTTCGCCGCCGGGATACAAAGGGCGAAACCGCCGAGGAACACAAAACCTTCGAGCCGCTGCCGGGCTGTCAGCGCCTCGTTCATCACACAATCTCCAGTTCGCAGCAGGAATGACCCCGCCGCTTTTACCCGCCCCTCCGTCCCTTGCAACCCCCAGCGGGGCAAGAGGGTGCGGCATGGCGCGCTGATCTCGATTCCCGAGGCTCAGAAACGGTTGACCGGCAACTTCAAATAGTGACGGCCATCGTTTTCCGCTGGCGGAAGCCGGCCGCCGCGCAAGTTCACCTGCAAGGCCGCCAGCATGCGGTCTGGAAGAGCGAGCGTGGCGTCGCGCTTGGTACGCCGTTCGATCCAATCCTCGCGGCGGGTGCCGTCCTTCACGTGTATGTTTGAAGCTTTCTGCTCGGCAACCGTCGACTCCCACAGCGGCTCTTTCCGCTCGGCTGTGCCGTAATCGTGACCGACGAAGATTCGCGTGTCGGGCGGCAGGGAGAGGATCTTCTGGATCGAGTCCCACAATACCTCGGCGCTGCCACCTGGGAAGTCAGCCCGCGATGTGCCCGCATCAGGATGCATCAGCGTGTCGTGCACGAAAGCCGCATCGCCGACGATGAAGGTGATGGAGGCCAAGGTATGCCCCGGCGAAAGCATGACCCGGGCTTCGAGATCGCCGATCGGGAAGGTGTCGCCATCCTTGAACAGGCGGTCGAAGTCCCGCTCGGGATCGAAGGCCCCAGGCACGTTATAAATTTCAGTCCAAAGTTCCGCGATTTCCTTGACTTTCTCGCCTATGGCGTTGGGTGCGCCAGTCCGTTGCTTGAGCTGGGCGGAGGCCATCCAATGGTCTGCGTGTGGGTGGGTGTCGAGAACCCAGTCGACCGTCAGCCCCTCTTTGGCCACAAGGTTGAGAACCTGCTCAATGGAGCCCGTGTGGGTCCTGTAGGACCTGAAATCGAAGTTCCATACGACGTCGATCAGGGCTGCCTTCTTCGTCGCGGGATCGGCGCAGATGTACTGGATGGAGCCGGTATCAGGTTCGTAGACGCCCCACACGTCCGGGCTGCCAGGACCGCGCGACGGCGAAAAGCGAACAACGCGGTCCTTTAGTGTCGTGCTCATCGCGGGCTTCCTTCAAGAATGCAAAAGAAGGGTAGCATCTTCTCTGGTGGCGGGCGAAGCGGAAAGGCTTCCACTTATACCCGCACCAGAGCGAGGAAAACATTCCAAACGTGATTATGGGGCTCAAGCCCAAACGAACTAGCCGGCTCCGCAAATAAGGGCACAAACGCGGGCGTTGGACGGGATGTCGAGCTGGCCGGATCGAAGGGCTGCGATGGCCGCGGCGCCCGAAAGGTCCGCAGAGACGCCTGTTTCGAACCAGAGCCAACGCGCCGCTTCCTTCATCGCCTCGTCGCTTATGAGGACGACTTCGCTTACATGGCGCCGGACAATCTCGAAGAGGCGTTCATCCGTGCGTCGGGCAGCCATAGTGGCCACGGTGGTGGTAATTTCGCGGAGTGTCACGACGTGTCCTGCAGCCAGACTGGCGTGAAGCGTCGGCGCTCCTTCAGGCTCGACGCCGATGACGCGGACGGAAGGACGGAGATTCTTGATCGCGGTGGCCAGACCACCGATGAGGCCACCACCGCCAATGGCCACGAGGATGACATCGAGGTCCGGCACGTCCTCCAGGATATCGAGACCCAGCGTGCCTTGGCCTGCTACCACGAAAGGATCGGCGTAGGGGTGAACGTAAAGGGCCCCTGACTGATCTGCGAACGCGAGCGCCTTCTGGTTGGCCTCATCGAAATTGGCACCGCCGATTTCGACACTGGCGCCCCATTCCTTGAGCTTTTCGACTTTGGGTGGCGATACGTTGATCGGCAGAAAAATCGTTGCCGGTACTCCGGTAACGTACGCCGTCCGCGCCACCGCCAGCCCGTGGTTTCCGCCGGATGCGGTCACGAGGCCTGCGCGGAGCTCCTCCGGCTTCGAGGCAAGCACGCGGTTCATGGCGCCGCGCGCTTTGAAGGAGCCGGTGACCTGCAAACATTCGAGCTTGAGCACGAGCCGCTCCCACGGCAGCGCTTCCTTCAGGCCCGTGGGGTAGAGAACAGGGGTGCGGCGAATCAAGGGAGCAATGCGGTTACGCGCGGCCTCGATGTCCTGGAGAGTGATCACGGGGAAGCTCCGAATGTTGACGCGGGGCGAGACATAAACCGTGAAGCGCGAGGCGTCGACCGCCGGTGCAACGTCTCATCGTCTAGCGGGTTGAAACACCGAAGAGGGGCGGATCTGGGCCTTGAGGTGGCGTGACAACTCGAAGGGCAGCAAGGCGATGAATGAAGGACATGAAGCCGTCAGACAGAGGCTCGATGAGCTGGGGCGGCTGATCGAGGAGCGACGGAAAGCTCTGGAACACCATGAGCTCGTGAGTGAGGAACTGCGTGGCGAATGGGACGATATGCTCCGCCGCCATCAGGAGTTGTGCCGTCGCTCGCAGAGCCAGGAAAGCACAGCCGCTGCTGCCCGGGAGACGCTCGAGGAGGACATCGACGTTCTGCGTCACGCGTTCTTCCGGTGGGCAGCTCGAGTCGATGAGCGATTCAACAAGCCCGGTGGATCCTCGACGTAACGACCCTCAGCGCATTTGACAGAAATCGCTCCGTGCTCGAAGGGGCTCATGGATCGCGCACTGCTGGAGCGCGGGTGGTTGAACCACTGATGTTTGGGCGATAGTCGAACGCTCTTGAAAAGAGACGTGCGGCAACTATTTCCCAAAATGACACGTCGCATTTTCAAAGGTTAACTCTTCCTACACAGCTTGGAAACCGGCGCTGCCAGAATCTTCCCGGGCAATTCTGGGGAGACCGAAGGGGCGTTGTGGGCATGACCTGCCCATATTTTCGCCACTTCCGCGCCGGAATGCGGCATTAGCAAATATCGATACGTCATTCTGATCGGAATACGGAGAATATGATGAGAAAGTCCGTTATCGCGACGCTCGTATGCGGCGCCATGATTTTGAATCCGGTCGCGGCGAGCGCGTTTTCGGGCGTCGTCCCGGCGGTCGCGACCGGCAGCGATAAGGCCGCGGTGATCCAGGTGAAGAAGGGGCATCATCACCACCATCATCACCATCATCGCCACCGCCATCGTGGGAGCGCGTTCGGGGCCGGGCTGGCCGTCGGCATCATCGGCGCCCTGATCGCGAAGGGTATCAGCGAGTCAGCGGCCCGTGAGCGTTATGATCGGTGCGCGCGGGATTTCCGCTCCTTCGACTATGAGACCGGCACAATCATCACCCGGTCGGGCCGCGAGGTTCTCTGCCCGTATCTCCGCTGAGCACTTCTTTGCCAGCTCTTCGGCCGTGGCGGGCCTTCCGTCACGGCCTTTTCGTTTGTAGACACCTGGCCAGTCACTGGTTCACGGCGCCCAACGCACGCTGCCGGCCTCGGAGACGTCCAGCCCCCCAAGCTCGGCCGCACGCTGTGCGAAACGCGGCGAGCTGAGCAGCTTCAGCAGCTTCTGGAGCGCCGGTCGGAAGGCA
>QGUU01000341.1 GCA_003242525.1 Pseudomonadota bacterium
CGAAGTCTCGCGCAGCGTTCCAGCCGCTTCCGCGACGGCCGCCCAGGTAGCTCAGTTGGTAGAGCAGCGGACTGAAAATCCGCGTGTCGGTGGTTCGATTCCGCCCCTGGGCACCATCCCGCCCAATCAGGGATACCAGCTCAAGCTGTCACAGTGCACGTTTCGGCTCAAGCATCGTAGGCCTTGGCCATGGTCGCGGTGGCTGCTGCCGCGGCCGAAAGGCCCGCACCCACCGACTCCGGCAATCCGCTTTCGATCATGGCGGCGAGGCCCGCTGCCGTGACGCCGCGATAGGCCGCGAAAGCTTCCACGATGCCTGCCGGGTCGAATGCGTCATTGTCCATCAGGAGGGTAGCCCCGCAAATGACGGCACGAACGGCCTTGATTGCGACCTGCTCGGCAATGCCCGCGCGACGGGCATGGTCGAGCATCGCGTTTGCAAGCAGGGCAGGGTAGGCGGGCCCGGTCCCGCTCAGGCCCGAGAGGTAATCGAGTTGTTGCTCCGATTCGACCTCGTCATGCTCGCCGCAGCTTGAGAACAGGGCCGCCACGAACAACCGGTCCGCCTCCACGACCCGCGGGGACGCGAACCAGGGCGTATAGGACCTGCCGATTTCCGCCGCGGCATTGGGCATTGCCCGCACGATGCGGTCCGACCTGGTGGTGCGATGCAGCGTCGCCATCGATATGCCGGCCATAACCGAAACGACGAGCCTGTCTTGCAGGTCGAGCTCAAGCTGCCCGAACTGTTCGGGCCGCACCGAAAGGATGACGATCCCGGATCGCCTTGCGAGCTCAGCATTGTCGCTGGTCCATGTTACCTCTGGCCAGGGAGCGAGCCGGTCCCCTCTCCGCGAACGGCTGGACACGACCAGCGAAGAAGCATTCAGGACGCCCGCGCCCAGGCCTTTCTCGGCGATCGCGCTGCCCAGCCATCCTCCGCCGCCAACTATGCCAACTGTCACGCTCATTTAGATTTTGCCCTCCCTTGCATTCCGGCATTCGCGCCGCCATGCACTTCAGACAGGGCGTACGCAATATACTGGCAAACAGAACGCCATTCTCACGGCCATGTCGATGCCGGGTGCCGGTCTCTCCCAGGCTTTTCATTCACGAATGAGTTTGGCAGCGCGTGGCAGCGTGTCGATAGGCAGGCTGGCAGTCGCCTCCCATGTGTCGATATTCTCGAATGTATTTCTCTATTGTATTAAATGTATCGGCAAAATAGTATCGTTAATACACGAAGGGAGGTGGACATGGACCCGGCACGCGGAGTTGGAGCTGGGGAAAGGCAGGCCTCTGCGAGGTTTGGAATTGCCCTGCCGCTTTCCCTGGCCGTCCTTTTGGCGGCAAGTCTCATCGGCAGCGCTGCCATGGGTACGCGCCAGACCTTCGGCCTCTTCGTCGAACCGCTGTCTTTCGACTACGGTTTCCCCCTCACCACCGTGGCTTTCGCCATAGGTGTCCACAATCTGGTATGGGGCTTTGCGCAACCCTTTGCCGGTGCTGCCGCAGACCGATGGGGTCCGGGCGCAGTGGTTGCGGTAGGGGCATGTCTTCTCTCGGCTGGCCTTGCTTTGGCCGCTTCCGCTTCTTCGGCAACAATGCTGGTTTTAGGCATTGGCCTTCTGTACGGGGCAGGGGTCAGTTGTACCAGTTTCGGTGTCGTGCTGACAGCGGTTGGCCGCATGGCGCGCCCAGAGCGCAGAAGCGGGGCCATGGGCATCGCCAGTGCCGGCGGTTCGGTCGGGCAGGTCCTCGTTGTTCCCTATGCGCAGGGCATGCTGACGCATTGGGGTCCGGGAGTGGCTCTGTTGGGGCTCGCCGCGCTTGCCCTCGTCGTTGCGCCGCTGGGTTATGTCATATCGGGCAAAGCCGGGCCGGAAGCCGACCGCCATGCCGAAGAGGATGTGACTGCCCGTTCGGCAATCGTGGTGGCGCTCGGAAACCACGGCTTCTGTCTTCTCGCCATTGGCTTTTTCACGTGCGGCTTTCAGCTGGCATTCATTGCCACCCATTTGCCGGCCTATCTCGGCCTGTGTGGCATGCCGGCAGGAGCAGGCGCCACTGCGCTTGCGCTGATTGGACTTTTCAACATGGTCGGAAGCTGGGGTTGCGGCTGGCTGGGCGATCATTTTCGCCAGCGCAATGTGCTGGCGCTGCTCTACATGCTGCGCGGCGCGGCCATTCTTCTTTTCTTCCTTGCGCCGAAATCGGGCCTGTCGGTTGCGCTTTTCTCGGCCGTCATGGGGCTGTTGTGGCTGGGTACGGTTCCGCTGACGACAGGGGTCGTGGCCCGAATCTTCGGGACACGCCATCTCGGCACGCTTTTCGGCATATGCTTTCTAAGCCACCAGATCGGGTCGTTTATCGGCTCCTGGGCAGGGGGCGTGGTCTTACAGGTGACCGGTTCCTATACCGCCATCTGGATAGCCACTGCGCTCGCAGGATTCATCGCGGCCGCTCTGCACGCTGTCATAGCCGATGCACCTTCACGGCCCATGCCGCAACCTGCCTGAGATGCGACTGTCGTCAAATGCGGGAATCCCACTATCATCAATCGCCCAAAATTATCTTTGTAAATCAGTTATATACCGATCCACGCATACCATGATAAATACCAAGAAATGTAGACTATGACAGTAGAGCCGCTACGCGTTGTGCCAGTTCATCTGCAGCTTTCCCGACATCCTGACAACGAGCTGACCAATCAAAGTCCGTTACGCTCAAATACTCGTCTCGGGCTGCCGTCAGCATTGTCGCTACCGCATCGGAAAGATTTGGCAGCGCCCACTGCGCCGCCACTTCCTTTGAAACAAACTCCCCCGTTGCCAAAGTACGCCACATACGAGCAAGTGTCAGCAACACGTTGCGCTCATCACCCTCTAAGGAGCGAAGAAGCGAGGGAAGCGCTTCAGCAATTGCTCGGCGTACGTCCGATTCAGGAATGATTGGCAACACTTCAGCGAGCGCAGGGCCGATCAAAGTCTGCGC
Organism: Pseudomonadota bacterium; assembly: GCA_003242525.1. Lineage (GTDB taxonomy): Bacteria > Pseudomonadota > Alphaproteobacteria > Rhizobiales > Rhizobiaceae > Mesorhizobium. The sequence goes on from QGUU01000341.1 coordinate 2,995, forward strand.
GTCTCGCCGAGCCTGGGCCAACAACAGGGTAAGCTCAGGGTCCGATGTTGGTTTGGACACCTCGCCAGCTTCAAACTGATCCCGCAGCCATTCGCCGTAGACGAATTGGCTTCGGGCCGGGAAGGATGGGACTGCAAGGTCCGCACGGGCAAATACAATCAGCTCAATTGGGCGGCGCCCCAAGGCGTCATGCGGATACCGCCCGGACACCTCAAGCAACGCCTGGACAAGGCGGCTGCGCTCAGCATCTGTCAGTGGCCGGCTGACTATAACAAGCAAATCGACATCGCTCCTGGGCCGCAGCCCGCCGCTCACGGCCGAGCCGTGCAGATAGATTCCAACGAGCGCTGTCCCCAGGCAGTTTCTGATCAAAGGAACAGCGCCATACACCTCACGAGGCAGCATCTGGCTGTCGTTGCTCACCTTCATTCATCACCGCTGTAGAACGCTACACGTCATACCAAACGACGCCGAGGAAGCACGCGCTTAACCGGCCCTCAATACCATGCCCGCAAGACCCTGCCAGGAACGATAAAAACTCGTTTATACCAATAACTTACATGATTTCGATACCATGGCCACCCGGGAACGGGGCGCATGGCATCGACGGAGAGGCATGGCACGAGGCCGGGTTCGTGCCAGGCTGCCAGTCCCTGCCAGACACAAAGCGAAAAAAGCCCGCATTTCTGCGGGCTTAGGTGTGTCTGGCGCCTGATCCTGCCGGTGGCTGCCGAACGTGGAATCATTCCCACTCGATGGTGCCGGGCGGCTTGGAGG
>QGUU01000342.1 GCA_003242525.1 Pseudomonadota bacterium
ATCACGAACAGGTCGAGATGATCCTGCATATTGGAGCCTACGCCCGGCAGATCGTGAATGGGCGTGATGCCGATCGACTTCAGGTGATCGGCGGGGCCTATGCCGGACTGCATCAGGAGCTTGGGCGAGCCGATGGCACCGGACGATATGATGACCTCGCGTTCCGCATGCAAAATGCGCGGCCGAGCCCCGGGCTTCTCGACAATCTCGACGCCTATGGCGCGTCCATTTTCCACCACGATGCGCGTCACGAGGACCCCTGTGCGAACCGTCAGGTTCTTGCGGCTGGCAATGGGTCGCAAGTAGGCGATGGCGGCGGAGGAGCGCTTCGCATCCTTCTGGGTCAGCTGATAGTAGCCGACACCCTCCTGCGTCGCACCGTTGAAATCCGGATTGAAGGGGATGCCCATTTCCTGCGCGGCGCGAAAATAGGCTTCGCAGATCGGCAGGGGGGCAATCGGGTTCGACACGCCCAGGGGCCCGCCATAGCTGTGATAGTCGTTTGCGTAGCGCTGATTGTTCTCCGCGCGCTTGAAGTAGGGCAGCACCTCCCGGTAGCTCCATCCCCCGCAGCCTTCCTCGCTGGCCCAGGCGTCATAGTCACGGGCATTGCCGCGGGTGTAGATCTGGGCGTTGATGGAGGAACCTCCGCCGATCACCTTGGCCTGGGTGTACCAGAAGATGCGGTCTTTCATGTGTCTCTGCGGCACCGTGGACCAGCCCCAGGAGGCAATGCCCCTGGTCATCTTGGCGAAGCCCGCCGGCATGTGGATGAGGGGGTGCCAGTCCTTGCCGCCCGCCTCCAGCAGCAGCACGGAATTGGTCGGGTCTTCCGAAAGCCTGTTGGCGAGAACGCAGCCGGCAGCGCCGCCGCCGACAATGATGAAGTCCGTCATGGTTGCACCTTCACAATTTCGGCACCGACAGCGCACCGTCGACATTGACGACCGAACCGGTGGCGAAAGCGAACTTTCCCGAGGCTAGGCCGGCCACGACAGAGCCTATGTCGGACGCTTCCCCCCAACGCCTGGCCGGCACCAGCCCGCCCTCGATCAGCGCGTCATATTTCGCTGCGACACCAGCGGTCATATCCGTGCGGATGATGCCGGGGCGCACCTCGAACACGCTGATGCCTTCGCCGGCCAGTCGCAGCGCCAGGTTCTTCACCCACATGGAAAGGCCCGCTTTGGACACGCAATAGTCCGGACGGTCGGGCGAGGCGGCTTCGGCGCTGACGGAGGTTACTGTCACGATGGTTTTCGGATGAGGCGCCGGCGCGGCGAGCATCGCCCTGGCCACCGCCTGGGAGAGAAACACCGTGCCGCGCAGGTTCACCGACAGGACGCGGTCGAAGTTCTCCGGCTTCAGCTCAAGCAGGTCGCCGCGCAACACCGCGCCGATCCCGGCATTGTTGACGAGGCAGTCGATGCGCCCGAATCTTTCCAGTGCCGCCTCGACAAGTGGCTGATGGCTGTCCAGATCGGCAATGTCGCAGCGGCGATAGGCCAGAGCGCCACCCAGCCTTTCCATGCCGTCCTGCAGATCCTTCGGCGCTTCTGCCGCGAGGTCGGCAATCATGATGTCGAAGCCGGCTTGAGCGAGCGCTTCAGCGCAGGCGAGACCGATGCCTCGCGCTCCGCCCGTGACGATGGCGAGAGGGCGGGTCACGATCGCAGCTCCGTGCGCCGGATGTAGTCCGCCACCCTGAGCGCCTGTGCGGCAACGGTGAGCGAGGGATTGACCGCCGCGGAGGTCGGCAGGAAGCCGGCATCGACAATGAACAGGTTCTGGTGGTCGAAGCTGCGGCACCACGGGTCGCAGACATGTGTGGCCGGATCATTGCCGATCCGCGTCGTGCCGCATTGATGCGAGGGCAGGCGGCCGTCCACGAGCTGGCTGGGAAGGAAGGGGTAGCCGGCGGCTTTCATCCGCTCCTTTACCCGCGCGACCAGCATCTCATGCGCCTTCATGTTGGAGAAGCGCCATTCGAGGACGACCTGCGAACCGTCCAGCCGCACCCGGCTTTCGGGGCGAGGCAGATCCTCCGAAACGAGGTACCAGTCGACGGCATGGCGGCTGACCCAGCGCAGGGCCATCTCCGGCACGGCGCGCAGCCGGCTCTTCAGGATCGGAGCTGTGACGCGGCCGAGGAGCTGCACCTGGCCAAGCGGCCCGGACCCGTTGCCGTCGTCGAAATAGAAATCGTTGAAGTGGAGCGTCTTCTGGTAGACCGAGTCGTTCACCGTGCGCGGGTCGATCGCCAGCATGAAGGTGGCGTTGTGGTTCATGAAGTTGCGGCCCACCTGATCCGAACTATTGGCAAGCCCGTTCGGGTTGCGCCCATCGGCGGAGGACAGCAGCAGCGTCGCCGAGCGGATGGCGCCGGCCGACAGGATCACGATCTTCGGCGACAGGCGTTTCTCCTCGCCCTTCTGGCGATAGACGACCGAGGCAATCCTGTTCTTCTCGTCCGTCTCCAGCCTGATGACGTCGGCTCCCGTCTGGAGGTCGATGTCGGGGTCCCTGAGTGCGGCGGCAAGGCCGCAACTCTCGGCATCCATCTTGCCGGTCAACGTATCGGGAAAGGCGTCGAACGGGGTCCTTGCCCGGGTAAGCCAGCGGTCGATGTCGACTCCGAGCGGCAGGCTGGCCGGATGCAGGCCAACTGACTTCAGGCGCTCGCGCACCTTGGCGATTGCAGGCTCGTCGGGCACCGGCGGGAAGGGGTAGCCCTGCGAGTGGAACGGCTCGGTCGGGTCTTCGCCCGTCGTGCCGCGCACCTGGTAGAGCTGTTCGGCCCTGCAGTACCAAGGCTCGAGTTCCTCATAAGGGAAGGGCCATGCGGGCGAGACGCCGCCGCCCGGAAACTCCAGTTCCGAAAAGTCTTCCTTGCGGTAGCGGAAAAGCACCGCGCCGTAGAATTTCGTGTTGCCGCCGACGACGTGGTAGTTGCCCGGATTGAAGCGCCTGCCGTCCTTGTCGAGCCACATTTCCTTCGGCCGGAAATGGCCGCGCTGGAAGATGGCGCGGGCATCGCGCGTTTCCGGCGAATCCAGCAGCCGCTCTCCCTTCTCCAGAATGGTGACCCTGGCGCCGCTGCCGACGAGGCCGGACGCAATGGTCGCACCCCCCATTCCGGAGCCGATGATGACGATATCGGGAGCGGACATGCCTTTAGACGATGCGCTGTTCCGTTGTCGGGTCGAAAAACACGGCCTTGGAGAGGTTGAAGGCGAGCGGGGCATCGGTCCCCGGCTGGATTTGGGCGTCGGCCCGCAGCCGCGCGACCACGCCCTTGCCGCCAAGATTGGTGACGGCAAAGGTGTCCGAGCCGGCCGGCTCTACAACCTCGATATGGCAATGGGCCGTAGCGATGGCGTCGGCGTTTCGGTCCGCCCCCTCGAGATCGGTGAGCGCCTCGGGACGCACGCCAAAGACGACCTTCTTGTCCCGAAAGGCCGAAAGGCTGGCAGGGGGGGACGAAAGCGGGAGCCTGATTGGCTCGCGCGCTTCGCGCTCCATCACCACGGCCAGAGAAGGGCCATCGGAGGCGATGGTAGCCGGGATGAGGTTCATGGCAGGGGAGCCCATGAAGTCGGCGACGAAGGTATTGGCCGGATTGTTGTAGATCTCGGCCGGGGTGCCGAACTGCTGCAGGGTGCCATCCTTCAGCACGGCGATCTTGGTGGCTAGCGTCATCGCCTCGATCTGGTCGTGCGTCACGTAGACCGTGGTGGTTTTCTTTTAACCTTCTCCGAGCCCAGAAG
>QGUU01000343.1 GCA_003242525.1 Pseudomonadota bacterium
TGCACGGCGAAGCCCTTGGCGTGCAGGATTTCAGCGATCGCGCTCATGCCGATGCCACCGATGCCCAGGATGTGAAAAGGCCCGATACCGCGGGGTATTTCCATCAGGTGTCTTCCTCAGTTTGTGACCCGCCCATCCTGTTGCGGCGGACGCAGGCCCATGAGTTCCTCGACTAGATCGGCGAGCTGCGCAACGGCATCGGGCTTCCCGACGCGTTTGGCCGATCCCGCCATTCTCGCCAACGTATCCGGGTCTCCTGCCAACCGCTCGATCTCCTGAGCCAGTCGGTTGGGAGACAGGTCCTTCTGCTCGATGCACAACGCGCCGCCGCTTTCGGCCAGCTGCTTCGCGTTGTTCAATTGATCGTTGTCGATGGCGTGAGGGAGGGGCACCAGAATGGAAGGGCGTCCAATGACAGTCAGTTCTGCAACTGAGGATGCCCCGGCACGCCCGATCACCAGATGCGCCGCAGCCATCCTTTCTGGCAAATCGCGGAAGAAGGTCGCAAGTTCCATCTGGACCCCGAGTGCCGTGTACGCTTGGTCAACACGGCGTAAATCTTCTTCGCGGCACTGCTGGACGATTCTAAGGCGCTGGCGCAGCTGTGGTGGCAGCAACTCGATGGCGGCAGGAAGGACGTCGGAGAAGAAGCGGGCGCCCTGGCTGCCACCGAAAATCAGCAGGATGAACTCGCCGTCCGGGCTCGGCGGCACGTAGGCACGCTTTGCACTTTCGAAGACCGCGTCGCGAACGGGATTGCCGGTGAAGCGGAGCTTGCCAGCCGCGGCCGGGTCGAGATGCCGGACCGTCGGAAAGCCGGTCGCAATTGCTGTCACGCGTGATGCGAGCATGCGATTGGCCCGACCCAGGACGGCGTTCTGCTCGTGAATGGCGGTCGGTATGCCCCGTAAACTGGCCGCGAGGACCGGCGGAAAGCTCGGATAGCCGCCGAAGCCGATGACAGCGCCAGGTCGAATGGAGCCCAGCTGGCGATATGCGCTGAGGATGCCACGCCCCAACGTGAACGCGGTGCGAGCGATCGTGATGGGCGACCGCCGTTCCCCGGAAATCGTTGCTGCAGGAATCTTATAGACGTGCCGCGCGGGAAAATCGCTGCCATAGCGATCGCCGCGCATGTCCGTCATCAGATCAACCGCAATGCTCCGCCGCCCCAGCTCTTGCGCAAGCGCCAAAGCAGGAAAGAGATGGCCGCCGGTACCTCCGGCTGCGAGCACTACCGAGGGCGAGTTCACCGCGTTGCTGACCCCAATGCTGTCATGCCTGGCTCTGTATTGAACGCAGAATGCGGCCTTCTCAAGCGCAGGGCATCAGGACGACGTCGGGTGAGTGCCAGGATGATGCCCATCACCAGGAACGTGGATACGAGAGAAGACCCGCCTGCTGAAATAAACGGCAACGTCATGCCCTTGGCTGGCAGCAGGCCAACGTTGACGCCCATGTTGATCGCGGCCTGCAAGCCGAACAGCAGCGAGAGGCCGGCGACTGCAAGGCGCGTGAATGGATCGGTCTCAGTGAACGTTCTGAAGTAGGCGCGCAGGACAATAAAGGTAATCAAGGCAACGAGCGCGAGGCAGGTTACCGCGCCATACTCCTCGGCAATGACCGCAAAGATGAAGTCCGTATGGGCGTCCGGCAGGGCCGTCTTTATGGTGCCCTCACCCGGGCCACGGCCGAAAAATCCGCCTTCGACGAATGATTGTAAGGCGCGTGCTGTTTGGGAGTACTCGTCACCCGTGGGGGCGAGGAAGCGGTCCACCCGGAACCGGACATAATCGAGCGTCATGTAAGCGCCCACAAGCCCCAACACCCCGATAACCGCAAACACACCAACCCAGGCAAGCGGCTGGCCGGCTAGCACGAACAGCGCGGTCCATAAGGTGCTGATGAGGAACGTCTGGCCTACGTCGGGCTGCATGAGAAGTAGGGCGGCAAAAACGACGTAGAGCCCGACAGCGATGGATCGTGCCGGCATGTCGACCTGCTTCTGAACCTCCGCAAAGGCCCAGGCTGCAAGCACGACGAACGCTGGCTTTACGAACTCGGAGGGCTGGATGGAGAAGCCCGCGAGGCGCAGCCACCGGCGTGCGCCGTTCACTTCCTCGCCACCAATCAGAACACCAGCCATGGCGGCCAGTCCAAGGAGGAAGATGACAAGCGCCAGGCGCCGAATCTGACGCGGCTGCATCATGGACACCGCGATCATCAGCACGGTGCCAATGACGAAGAAGACTGCGTGCCGCTCGACGAAGTGAAACGCGGGCAACCCCTTCTTCAGGGCGACGGCAGGACTGGCTGCCAGAGAGAGCACGAGGCCGCTTCCCGCGAGAATGAAGATGAAAGAGAGCAGAACGCGGTCGACCGTGAACCACCATTCCGTGACCAGGCTGCGGTCCGCGCGCGAGATTTTCATGGTGCCACCTGCATCATGATTGGTTCGCGCTCTCGACGCCCGGTAGGGCCGCTACCAGCCGGCGGAAAGTGTCGCCGCGGTGCTCGAAGCTCTTGAACTGGTCGTAGGAGGCGCAGGCGGGAGAAAGCAGCACCACTGGCTCACTGCCTGAGCTTTGCATCGCATCCCGAGTGGCTGCTTCCAGCGCCAGGTCCAGGGTGCCGGAAAGCTCGTACGGCACGTCGTTGCCGAGGGTCTTGGCAAAATCTTCCGCCGCCTCGCCGATGAGGTAAGCCTTCGCGATCCGCGGGAAGTAGCTGCGCAGCGAGGTGATGCCACCTTCCTTTGGCCGGCCGCCGGCAATCCAGTAGATATCCTTGGGAAATGCTGCGAGCGCTTTCTCGGTCGAGTCAGCGTTGGTCGCCTTGGAATCGTTGATGAAAATGACGCGTCCAGCCCGCCCGACCTCTTCCATACGGTGGGGGAGGCCGGGGAACGTGGCGAGCGCTGGCCCGAGTTGGTCGCGCTGTACGCCGAGCCGCAAGGCGGCTATGCATGCTGCCAGCGCATTCTGCGCGTTATGACGACCACGGAGCGATCGGATGCCGGCGAGATCGGCAAACGGGCCTTGAAAGCCCGGCCACGTGGTATTGCAGACGAGGGATGATCCCTCCGCAAACCAGCCGTTTTCGAGCGATCCGAGCACCGAGAAAACGTCCGGCTCCTTGCCGCACTCGCGCAAACGACTGGCGATTCGACGGCAGTAATCGTCGTCGTAGCCGATGATCGGATATCGGCTGGCGGCTACCAGCCGCTCCTTGACCGCGGCGTAATTCTCCATGGTGCCGTGGCGGTCGAGGTGGTCCGGCGTAAGGTTCAGCAGAACACCGGCAGTGGGAGCCAGGGATGGCGTCAGATCGATCTGGAATGACGACATCTCGATCACGTGCACGCGATCGGGCGCCGGCTCGGGCAGCGCGAGGATGGGTGTCCCGATGTTTCCGCCCAAGGCGACGTCGCGCCCCGCGCACCGCAGCAGGTGGGCCAGAAGCGCCGTGGTTGTCGATTTGCCGTTGGTGCCAGTGACCGCCAGGAATGGCGCATCGGGAGCAGAGGCTGCGCGCTCGCGGCAGAACAGCTCGATATCGCCAATCACCTCGATCCCGGCCGCGCGCGCCTTCTCCACCGTCCAGTGAGGCGCGGGATGGGTGAGCGGAACGCCTGGCGCGAGGATCAGGGCCGAAAACGCGCTCCAATCTGCCGACGAAAGGTCGACCACAGGCACGCCTTCAGCAGCCGCATTCGCACGCGCTTCCTCTTTGTCGTCCCAGGCTGCCACCG
>QGUU01000344.1 GCA_003242525.1 Pseudomonadota bacterium
CTCCAACGCATGGTCTGCCCTCGTCACATGGGGATGGCCTTCCAGAGACAAGTACCGCAAGGGCCAAGGCAAGTCACAGGGATTCTTTCGTGCGGCAACGGGCGGGCTTTAGGTTTGTTCCGCGAAATTGCATTGATCCCGCGGCACCTGTAAGTGAGGCTGGCCGCAGGCGATCGCAACCGGCAAGATGTGAACGCCACATCGCTTACCCAAGCGTCACCCGCGACATATGCCGAAGGCTGACTTATCCTTAGTTGCATGACAGACATCACGGAAATCCGCCGTTTCTACGCCAGTATGCTGGCCGCCCAGGCTGGCGTCTCCGACCCACGCATCGAACAGGCGTTTGCCTCCGTGCCCCGCGAAAATTTTGTCGGGCCAGGACCATGGCGGGTGGTCGCAGGAGGCCACCTCTTCAAGACGCCGAGTGATGATCCTGCGCATCTTTACCATGATATCCTTGTCTCGCTGGATGCCGACAAGGGGATCAACAATGGCGAGCCGCTGCTTCACGCGATGTGGATGTCCAAGGTCGCCCTTCAGCCGGGCGAAAGCGTCTGCCACGTGGGGGCCGGCAGCGGCTACTACAGCGCGATCCTCTCGCTGCTGGTGTCGCCCGGCGGCACCGTAACTGCCATCGAGATCGAGCCGGAACTGACCGTACGCGCCGCGCGCAACCTCGCACCCTACACCAATGTGAAGGTCGTTCATGGTGATGCGACGACCCTCGATTTGCCTCCCTCGAATGTCATCTACGTGAATGCCGGCCTTGCGGTGCCGCCGCTTTCCTGGCTGGAGTCGCTCAAGCCGGGAGGCAGGCTGATTTTCCCATGGCGGCCCAAGGATTCGATAGGGCTTGCCGTGCTGGTCCGGGAGGTTGAAGGCCGTTTCGCCTGCGAGGCCTTTATGAACTCGTGGTTCATTCCCTGTTCGGGAGTCGGCCAGGCGTCGAGCGCCAAGCTCCTGCCCACACGGGAGACAGCTACAAGGATTCGATCCCTCTGGCGCACGGCCGAACGCCGGCCGGACGAGAGCGCCGTTGCGATCTTTGACGACCTCTGGTTCTCCTCGTCGGCTCTGCCCTAGCTACTGACCCTTTCGTGCAACAGCTTCGCTTAAGCCGCGCCACCCTTACAGGATCAGCCTTCCAATGCACCCTGCACCTGTGCAATTCTTGCATGCGTCGCAGGTATCGAGGGTTGGCATAGCGCTGCATATGTTCCGTTTCTCCTACCGGATTGCAGCTGCGGGGATTGTTGCTGCCCTGCTTGCTCCCGCAGGCGGCCAAGCAGCGGACGAAGCGGTGGCGATCGTCAGCGGCCTTGCACCCGGCGATCTGCTGAACATACGCGCGGCCGCCTCTCCCGTCGGTCAGGTCAGGACCCGTCTTCCCAATGGCGCGGCGGTAAGAAATTCAGGTTGCGGCGAGTTCAACGGCTATCAATGGTGCAAGGTGCAAGTGATCGACCAGCCGGATATATCCGGCTGGGCTCCAGCCCGCTATCTGATGTCGGTCAATCCGGATGGCAGCACTACCGCCGAACTGCCAACCCTTGACGAGGAGGAAATGAAGACCGGAATGCCCGCAGTGCCTGCTGCTGGCCCAGGCGCAGATCCGGCACCTGTCCTTCCACCAAACCTTGCAGCAAGGCTGGGTGACGCTCCGAGCGCACCCGTTGAAGGCAATCAGGGGGAACCTGTCGGCTTGACCACTGCCGAGCTGGACGCCTACCGCCTTGCCCTCCTGTCCCGCGTGCCGGCAGAGCCGGCCGGTACCGATGTGGCATTGGCGGTTCCCCAGACCGCAGACTCTGACTGGGATGCGACCGGCGAAATCCCTTGCGCGCGCCATGTCGGACAACCCATGGAGCGTTGCCGGGTAGAAGTGAGACGCAGCGGCGCGGGCAAGGCTGAGGTGCTGGTGACATGGCCCGACGGCGGCACGCGTCTCATCACCTTCGATGGCGGCAAGCCGGTTGGAGCCGATGTGGCCGAGGATTTCCGCTTCACCCGCGAGGGGGCGCTGAACATGATCCGCATCGGCGTCTCGGAGCGTTTCGAGATCACGGATGCCTTGGCCTTCGGCGACTGATATTGGCCGCCGCCGGCCAAGGATAACAGAGTGCGCCCGCAAGCGGCGCAGCAGGATCAAGACAGCGGTGAAAGGGACAAAATGGGACTGCGTCATTTTCGGGCTTACATGACGCAAATTCCTCGCCTATAAGGCCCGCCTAGCCCTACTTCAATAAAATGCGTAGCCGGACGGGTCCCTCCCCCGCCCCGGCTTTTTCGCGCAAACAGACAGCCGGACGGTTCCATGCCAAAACGCACCGACATCAAGTCGATCCTTATCATCGGCGCAGGCCCGATCGTAATTGGGCAGGCCTGCGAGTTCGACTATTCCGGCACTCAGGCATGCAAGGCGCTCAAGGAAGAGGGCTACCGGGTCATCCTGGTGAACTCCAATCCGGCCACGATCATGACCGATCCGGAACTGGCCGACGCCACCTATATTGAGCCGATCACCCCTGAAGTGGTGGCCAAGATCATCGCCCGCGAGCGGCCGGATGCGCTGCTGCCCACCATGGGCGGACAGACGGCGCTGAACACGGCGCTGTCGCTGCGCAGGATGGGCGTTCTGGATCGCTATGGCGTGGAGATGATCGGCGCCGATGCCGAAGCCATCGACAAGGCCGAGGACCGCGCCCTGTTTCGCGAGGCGATGGCAAGGATCGGGCTGGAGACGCCTCGCTCCATGCTCGCCAATGCAACGGCCGTGAAAGAGGAGGACCGCCGCCGGCACGAAGCCGAGCGCGCCGCGCTGAAAGCGCAGAATCCAGATAATCTCGACGCCGCGCTGGATGCGCTGGAAACCCAGTGGAACCTCGGCGAAGGTGACCGCAAGCAGCGCTACATGGCCCACGCCATGGCCGTCGCAGCGCAGGCGCTGGAGCATGTAGGCCTGCCGGCCATTATTCGCCCTTCCTTCACGCTGGGCGGCACCGGCGGCGGCATAGCCTTCAACCGTTCCGAATTCTTCGAAATCGTGGAGCGCGGGCTCGACGCCTCGCCCACCACGGAAGTGCTGATCGAGGAATCGGTGCTGGGGTGGAAGGAATATGAGATGGAGGTCGTCCGCGACAAGGCGGACAATTGCATCATTGTCTGCTCCATCGAGAACATCGATCCGATGGGCGTGCACACCGGCGATTCCATCACCGTGGCGCCAGCGCTGACGCTGACCGACAAGGAATATCAGATCATGCGCAATGCCTCGATCGCGGTGTTGCGCGAAATCGGGGTGGAGACCGGCGGTTCCAACGTGCAGTTCGCCGTCAACCCAAGAGACGGCCGCCTTGTCGTGATCGAGATGAATCCGCGCGTTTCGCGGTCTTCTGCGCTTGCTTCCAAGGCCACGGGCTTTCCCATCGCCAGGGTCGCTGCCAAGCTGGCGGTCGGATATACGCTGGACGAACTGGAAAACGACATCACCGGCGGAGCGACGCCAGCGTCCTTCGAGCCCTCGATCGACTATGTCGTCACCAAGATTCCGCGCTTCGCATTCGAAAAGTTCCCGGGATCGGAACCGGTTTTGACCACCGCCATGAAGTCCGTCGGCGAGGTAATGGCTATAGGACGCACTTTCCAGGAGTCGCTGCAGAAAGCCTTGCGCGGACTTGAGACCGGCCTCACCGGGCTGGACGAGATCGAAATCCCGGGCCTGACAGGCGACGACAGCGAAGACAA
>QGUU01000345.1 GCA_003242525.1 Pseudomonadota bacterium
CCACAAGGCGGTGGGCCGGCGGCCACGGACCTGTCGCAGCCGCCAAGCCTTGGAGGTCAGCCCGAACCGCAACCTGCGGCTCCAGCTGCACCGGATCTTTCCCAGCCACCGAGCTTCAACTAAAGCCCGGCGGAGGGCAGACCTGCTGTGCCGGGCCTCCCCGCGAAGGCGGCGCTCGCGCCTGCCCAGCAGGATAACCAGGATAGTCATCCGCGGCCTATGTCCCTGTCGGAAACTCACCTACTGGGCATGGCTGTTCCTTGCTCTTGCGAAATTTGTTATCGCTAACATCGCTGCATCGTCGTGAGGGAATTGCGTTCATGTTTTACGGACAACTGGAAGGGACAGGAGTTGAGATCCTCGACCCTCGCTTTCAGGACTGCATCATAGGTCATGCCCGCGTGGAGCGTCTGTGGACGGGTGCGCGCTGGAGCGAAGGCCCGGCATGGTTCCCCGCCGGCCGCTATCTCATCTGGTCGGACATTCCGAACAATCGCCTGCTCCGTTATGACGACTGTGGCGGCAACGTTGCGGTCTTCCGTCAGCCCTCAAATAACGCCAACGGCAATACGGTCGATGCCCAGGGCCGGCTGATCACTTGCGAGCACCTTGCGCGCCGGGTCACACGCACCGAGCATGACGGCTCCATCCGCGTCATCGCAGACAGCTACAAAGGCAAGCGCCTCAACTCGCCCAACGATGCGGTGGTAAAGTCGGACGGTTCGATCTGGTTCACGGACCCTTCCTACGGCATCCTCACCGACTATGAGGGCAAGCGGGCGAAAAGCGAGATCGGCGCCTGCCATGTCTATCGCGCCGATCCCGATACGGGCGAGGTAGCTATTGTCGCCGACGATTTCGACAAGCCGAACGGGCTTGCCTTCTCCCCCGACGAGACCTTCCTCTACGTAGCCGACACCGGAGCTACCCATCGTCCGGATGGACCGAAGCACATACGCAAGCTGTCCGTGCATGCGGACGGTCGCAGCCTGGGTGGCTCGACCATTTTCGCGGAATGCACGGAAGGTCTGTTCGACGGCTTCCGGGTCGATGAAGACGGCCGCATCTGGACGAGCGCGGGTGACGGCGTGCATTGCTATGACCCGGACGGTACCCTCATCGGCAAGATCAGGATCCCGGAAATCGTATCCAACGTCTGCTTCGGCGGCGCGCAACTGAACCGCCTCTTCATCACGGGGACGACGTCGCTCTACTCCATCTACCTGGCCGTCAATGGAGCAAACAGGATCGGCTGACGCCGAGGTCAGGCCGAGCCACTCGCTTCTCTACATGCCTGGAAGGGCCGAACAGTCCCGTCCGGCCCTCACCTTTTGCCGCCCCGCTTATCCGGGCGGGGGCCTCAGAGCTTGTCCGCGCGCTGCTGGACCATCATGAAGGTGTCGTAGTTGTACTCGGCCACCTGCATGTTCAAATAGTAGTCCTTACGGAAAGCCTTGATGGAGTCCCATATCTTCTTGAAGGTCTCGTTCCCGTTTTCCATCTCGGCATAGACCTTGTTTGCCGCGTCGAAAGAGGCAGAGAGGATTTCCTGGCTGAATGGCCGAAGCTGCGCTCCGGCGGCCACCAGGCGCTTCAACGCGGCGGTGTTGAGCCAGTCATAAGCCTGAAGCATGTTGGCGTCCGTCGCCTGGGCAGCCACCTTGATTGCGGCCTGATAGTGTTTGGGCAATTCCTCGAACTTGCCCTTGTCGAACAGCGTGTGCACGGTGGGGCCGCCTTCCCACCAGCCCGGATAGTAGTAATATGGCGCCACCTTGACGAAGCCCAGCTTCTCATCGTCATAGGGGCCGACGAATTCTGCGGCATCCAGCGTACCCTTTTCCAGGGCCGGATAAATGTCGCCGCCGGCGAGTTGCTGGGGGACAACTCCAAGCTGCTCCAGAACCTTTCCGGCAAAGCCACCGACGCGGAACTTCAAGCCCTGCAGATCGGCAACGCTGTTGATCTCCTTGCGGAACCAACCGCCCATCTGCACCCCGGTATTACCGCTGGGGAAGCCGATGATCCCGTGTCCGGCCAGGAATTCATTGAACAGATCCATGCCGCCGCCATGGTAGGTCCACGCGTTCATGCCGCGCGCATTCAGCGAAAACGGGACGGCCGATCCGAGCGCCCAGGTCGGGTCCTTGCCCCAGAAGTAATAGCAGACCGTATGAGCCGCCTCGACCGTGCCGGCGGTCACCGCATCGGCAACCTGAAGGGCGGGAACGAGCTCTCCAGCGGCAAAGACCTGAAGCTGAAAGTTGCCGTCGGTCATGTCCGAGACATATCGCGACAGCGTCAGGGCACCGCCGAAAATGGTCTCGGACAGGCTTTTCGGGAAGGACGAAGCCAAACGCCAGGTGATCTTCGGATTGGACTGCGCGATAGCAGGTGTGGCCAGCGCGCCGGCAGCAGCTACCGCGCCGGCACCCGTTGCACCGGCCTTGCGTATGAACGAACGGCGATCCATAAAACTCCTCCCTTCCCGAACAAAACTTGAACAGCGGGCCCAACGCGCTGAAGAGCCAAAGAGCGGACAATACACACCGAAGGCGTCGTGTCCAGCACAAGGCGGGGCGCTTGTACTTCGTCGTGGTGCGACTTTGGTCGAAGATGGAGCAAGGGCTTGGCTCCAACATTTGCGCCGGTCGCCGGATCGCCGTAGCAAATCGCCCGGCACTCATCTATCTAAGAGGCGAATGCATCAACGCTCTTGCGGAAAATCAATGCCACAGCCCCTGGTCGCCGTCTCCACCGATGTCAGGCAGTTCGAGAACTACACCTGGCATGCAGCACCGCAACAATATCTCGAGGCCGCGATTTCGGTCGCCGGGGTACTGCCCGTGCTCGTGCCTTCCTTCGGTGAAAGGCTGGACTTCGACGAACTGCTTTCCTCGGTCGACGGGGTGCTGCTGACCGGATCCAAGTCGAACGTACATCCCTCGTACTACGGCGGCGATGCTTCGGAGGCCAACGGGCCATATGACGAGGCGCGTGACGCAACGACGTTGCCGTTGATCCGCAAGGCGATCAAGCGCGGTGTGCCGCTTCTTGCCATCTGCCGCGGAATACAGGAGTTGAACGTCGCTCTTGGTGGTTCGCTCGCCACGGAAATCCAGGAACGCGAGGGCATGCTGGATCACCGGGCGCCTGTCAGCGACAACCAGGACGAACGATTCGCCATCCGCCAGGCGGTCTCGATCAAGCCGGGAAGTTGCCTGGCACAGGTCTTCGGCGCAGGCGAAATCATGGTGAATTCCGTGCACCGGCAGGCTATCGAGCAGTTGGGGACGACGCTTCAGGTCGAGGCCGTAGCCGA
The DNA here is from genome assembly GCA_003242525.1 of Pseudomonadota bacterium. Taxonomy (GTDB): domain Bacteria; phylum Pseudomonadota; class Alphaproteobacteria; order Rhizobiales; family Rhizobiaceae; genus Mesorhizobium. The sequence continues at coordinate 3,323 of QGUU01000345.1, forward strand.
AGACGGGACGGTAGAGGCCGTGTCGGTCAGAGACGCGCCCGCATTCGCCGTCGGCGTACAGTGGCACCCGGAATATTGGGTGAAGTCCGATAGCGCTTCGGCCAAGATATTCCGCGCTTTTGGCGATGCGGTACGCGACCACGCCGCCGCGCGGCTGGGCACGAGAGCAGCCGCAGAGTAGCCGGCCGCTGCCGGGTTGCACCCAGGCCTTTCCTGAGCTTATTGCGCCGTCAGCTTCAGCAGCGGCGTTGCTGGCGCATAGGAGAGATAACCGTCTCCATCCGCCTCGGAAAAGGCGACGACGCCTTCCCCATCAGGGCGGCTGAGCATGATGGCCCCGTCCTCGGTTTGACGCCACATCGTCCCCGGGGGGAGGCCGGACAAAAGGAACTCCCAACACGGCCCAACAAAGAGCAGAAA
>QGUU01000346.1 GCA_003242525.1 Pseudomonadota bacterium
CTTCCCCGCCGAACCCGCCAAGGATGACGGAGATGAACGAGCGGTTCATGCCCTTGCACATGATGTAGGACAGGATCGCGCCGGACGAGCCGACCAGCGCGCCGGTGATGATGAGCGCCAGATTGCCCAGCGTGAAGCCGAGTGCGGCAGCAGCCCAACCGGAGTAGGAGTTGAGCATCGACACCACGACCGGCATGTCGGCGCCGCCAATCGGAATGATGAGCAGCACGCCGAGCAGCAACGAAAGCGCCACGATCAGCCAGAAGACGACCTTCGATTCGGTACCCACGAGCAGGGCGATCAGCACAACGAGCGCCACACCCAAGGCGATGTTGATGAGATGGCGGCCGCCGATCATGATCGGCTTGCCCGACATGCGCCCATCCAGCTTCAGGAAGGCGATGACGGAGCCGGTAAAGGTGATTGCGCCGATGGCGACGCCCAGGCTCATTTCAATCAGCGCCTGCGCATGGATTGCGCCCGAGGTGCCGATGCCGAAACTCTCGGGTGCATAGATTGCCCCTGCGGCCACCAGAACAGCTGCAAGGCCGACAAGGCTGTGGAATGCGGCGACCAGTTGCGGCATCGCCGTCATTGGGATGCGTCGTGCGATATAGGCGCCTACGCTGCCACCGATGGCCAGGCCCAGAACGATAAGCCCGAAGCTCCCCGCCGAGGGCACGGCAAGTGCCAGCGTGGTGGCTATGGCAATCGCCATGCCTATCATGCCGTAAAGATTGCCCTGCCGGCTGGTAGTCGGGTGCGACAGGCCGCGCAGGGCAAGAATGAAAAGGATACCTGAAACGAGATAAAGGAAGGAAGCGAGATTCGCGTTCATAGCCTGGCGCTCACTTCTCTTTCTTCTTGTACATGGCAAGCATCCGCTGGGTGACGAGGAACCCGCCGAAAATGTTCACGGAGACCAGCACCAGCGCGACGAAGCCGAAGCCTGTGGCGGCACCAGCCGCCGAAGCCGCTACGGCGAGCAGCGCGCCGACCACGATGACGGACGAGATGGCATTGGTGACCGCCATGAGCGGCGTGTGCAGTGCCGGCGTGACCGACCAGACCACGTAGTAGCCGACGAAAATCGCCAGGACGAAGATGGCAAAGCGGAAGACGAAGGGATCTATCGCCCCGCCTGAAAGCGTATGCGCTGCAGCGCCTGCCGCATCAGCCGCGCCACTGGAGCTGTTTGCCAGATCCTGCAAGGCCATCCGCACCGCGGCGCTTGCCTGATCGAGCTGGTCAAGGGCTTTCTGCAGGGCTTCCATCAGGCCGTCCCCTTCCCGGTTGAAGATTTCTTGGCAGCGACAGGTTTCCTGGCCGTGGTCTTCCTGGGCTTCGCTGCGGCGTCAGCCACAAGGTTCTTCGCCGGAACCGCCGCCGGCTCATCATACGAATCCGCGGCCTTGGCGAATGCCGGGTGCACCACCTTGCCGGCGTCGGTGAGCATGGTCGCCTTGACCAGTTCGTCCTCGGCATTGATGGCCAGTTGCTTCGTTTCCTTGTCGATCAGGGTCTCAAGGAAAGCAAAAAGGTTCTTTGCATAGAGCAGCGAGGCCGATGCGGCGATCCGGCCTGCTACGTTGAGATGGCCGATGATCTTGACCCCGTTCCCGGTGGTGATGACCTTGCCGGGCTCCGAACCCTCGACGTTGCCCCCACGCTCGACGGCGAGATCAACGATCACCGATCCGGGTTTCATCGAGGCCACCACCGGCGCAGCGATGAGCCTTGGCGCCGGGCGACCGGGAATGAGCGCAGTCGTGATGACGATGTCCTGCTTGGCGATGTGTTCGGCGGTAAGGGCGGCCTGCTTCGCCTGATATTCCTTGGACATCTCCTTGGCATAGCCGCCGGCCGTCTCCGCGGCCTTGAACTCTTCGTCCTCGACGGCGATGAACTTTGCACCCAGGGACGCAACCTGTTCCTTGGCGGCAGGACGCACGTCCGTCGCCGTCACCACCGCCCCCAGCCGTCGCGCGGTAGCGATGGCCTGCAGGCCGGCAACGCCCGCGCCCATGACGAATACCTTGGCCGCGGGTACCGTGCCCGCCGCAGTCATCATCATGGGCAGGGCGCGATCATACTCGTAAGCTGCGTCGATGACCGCCTGGTAGCCGGCGAGATTTGCCTGCGAGGACAGGACATCCATGACCTGGGCGCGCGTGATGCGCGGCATGAGTTCCATGGCGAAGGCGGTTATGCCTGCCCTGGCCATGGCGGCAATGGCGGCATCGGCTCCGTAGGGATCCATCAGGGCGAGCACGGCCGCGCCCTTTTTGTAACCTTTCAACTCGGTTCCGGTGGGGCGGCGAACCTTGAGCACCACATCTGCCTTGCCGGCATCGGAAGTCTTTCCGATCGTGGCGCCCGCCCTGGAAAATTCCTCGTCGGGAATGCGCGAAGCCGTGCCGGCACCGGCCTCCACGATCACTTCCAAACCCAGGCCCACCAGACGTTTCACCGTCTCCGGGGAGGCAGCGACGCGACCTTCCGCTGGGTCAAGCTCACGAGGAATGAATACCGTCAGTCCCACCGCACAATCCTTTCGGCTGGAACGTTGCTTGCAGACCCCGCGCTACGCCAGACTCATGCCTGGCGGGCGGGCTCTCAGCGCAGGATGTAACCGCCTATGGCGCAGACGATGATGAAAAGAATGAGGGAGGAAAAGAAGCCGGCCGTGGTAAAGAAACCGAACGCCATGGCAATGAGCGTCGCCGCAGTGACGAGCGCACCATATTTGGCGAGCGTCACGAACAGGCTATAGGTTCGCTCGTGCTCGCCATAGTCCATCTCCGCGCCGAGTTCGACGGGACCGGTCGGCGTATGGTCGGCCATGGAATACCCCTCCAAATAAAAGCGTTAGAGCGAGATAGCGAAAACCCGCAAGAAGGGCAATGGCGCTATTGCCGCATCACCAGAACTCAACCGGGGAAAAGCTGAAAACCGGCCCGACCGGCGGCTAGCCACTACCGGAGCGAAATACCCGCGCTTCAGGCGGCATGGCTCAAATATTTCGCTGTCGGCAAAATGGTGAGCGGCGCAAGCTCGCCGCGCGGTGCCCTGGCGAACAGCATCCGCCGCTCCATCGCCGTGGAGCGAAAGAAGGGAAAGCGCTCGAGAGTGGGTGCCATGTTGCGCGCGCAGTTCGATTCGTAGAAGTAGATCGGCATGGTAAAGGGCGGATAGAGACGCGGCTCGCCGACCTGAACGGACCCGAAGATGCGGTTATAGAAGGCGGTATGCTCCTCCCGGATCATCGAGATGCAGGCCGTTGCGTCAAAGAAGGTGTTTGCAATGACTGCCAGCCTCAGCGTCACGTAGGGCAGCCCGCGCATTGCCGGCGTTAGTTTTGGATCCACCGCCAGCCTGCTCGGATCGATAAAGGTTTCGCTGCGCGCCAGTCGCGGCAACAGCCGGTCACCGAACACGGTCATTGTCGGCGCTTCGGGTATATCCCGGGTAAGGTGATGCAGGCGAACCGTGCTTACCAGTTCGCCTTCCATGAAGACGCCAAAACAATAACAGTTGGGCGTTTCGTCGAGACGATCGACGAGTTTCTGCTCCACGATCGTGTCCAGCAGGCCGTGTGCGTGGAACGCCTCGTAACGAAGCCGGAAAACAGCCTCCAGATCTTCGCCGGTATCGCATCGGCGATACTCGATGCGGTCCAGCAAATCCATGATGTTTCTGGCAAAAGACGACATCGGAGCCTCTCCACGGGTTTCTTC
>QGUU01000347.1 GCA_003242525.1 Pseudomonadota bacterium
CATATCGACCAGCGTCGTATCCGCGTCAGCGCTAATGCGCACAGACACGTCTGCCGGCAGTTCCAGACCCAGGCTGGGCGCAACGGCGCCGATGGTTGCCTCTCCCGCGATACGGGCATTTGCCCCGGGTAGAGGACCGGAAATCCGCCAGCCCTGCCGCGCGAGCACGGCTCCAACCGCGGCAACCGTTTCGTTCAAAGGCAATTCATAGCGCCTTCCCGTAACCAGCGGATAGTGTTCGGCCTGCAGGCGTCGCTCGCCAGGGCTTTGCGGCAAGAGCGGGTTCATATCCGCTGTGCGTTCGCTGGCGGTTGGCAGCGTGGGTGGCGCATCGAGATCGGTGGAAATGTCGCGCAGCGGCGGAAGAACGAGCATCAGGTAGGCGGCATACCCGTAGGGCGCAAGAACAATGAGTGCGACCATCACGCCAAATGCAACATCGCGTCCGCCCGGCCCGCCATAGGTCCAGATGCGGGAAAAGGCGAAAGCAGCGACAATCAGCGAAATCGCCGCAAGCGCTGCGACCAGCGCGAGCACCCACAGATAGGCCATGGTTTCAACCAGGCCAAAGTGATGCCCGATCCAGACCGTCGCGAGCAAAACGAAGGAAAAGGCTGCCATGCGCCGGCACCAGCCGGGCGCCCGGGATCTGCGCCTTTCGGGATATTCGGTCATCGTCGCGTTGTTGGCTTCAGACTGGCAGTTCTGTTGGTTTGAGGTGCGCGATTTGCGATTTCCATGCTGCATAGCCGCCATCCGCGCGGTAGTCGATAGTCCTTCAATAGCTGTCGGTGCACGACCCGGTAGGCCAGGCCGTCGCCCAGCCCATGGTCGGCACTCGTTCCGCTTCAGGAACCCAGACGCCACAATCCGGCCATGTGCCGGCGTCAAATTGAAGGACAGGCGGGGCGCGCAGCGGATGGACGAGGTTCGCATGGATGCGCAGCTCGATGAAAAGGCCCTTGAGGACTCGCTGATCGAGGGGCTGGCCGAACTGACGCCGCCGGGCAAGGGCGTTTCGCAGGAAGAGTTCGCCGAAGTGGTTGCCGGCGCGCTCGAAGCCGTGGGCGGCCGCCTGTTGTTCAAGATGGAGATTGGAACGGAGGGCGAGCGCCAGCATCTGGCCGCTGCCTCTGTCGGCGAAGGCGAGAGGCGCCAGTTCCTGCTCCTGTCCCTGCCTGTTGGGGGCGGCAAGCTCAAGGTGGAATCGGCCGCCAGCAGCGAGAACCCGGTGGCGAACATAACGGCAGCCTATGCTGGTCTCATGGACGTCCTGCAGGCAGCCGCCTGACACATTTAATACCGCCAAGTCAGCGAACGATCCCCTTGTCGGATGCAGGGACTGACCCAGTTTACTCCGCAACAACAAAGAATGGTCATGGAAAGAACCAATTCCGCCGCCAGGCCCGCTGACGCGCGAGCGCCCGGTTTCGCCAGCAATCCTGACTATCGAATCACGGTGGAGCCGTTCGACGGTGTGGTGACGGTCAGTTTCTCCAGCGCCATCATCGCCGCGTCCAAGAATGCCAAGGTGCTGAAGGAGACGAACCATCCGGACGTTTTCTACATTCCGTTCGAGGACATTTATTTCGATCTCCTGCGTCGCAGCGAAACCTCCAGCCATTGCCCCTACAAGGGCGACGCCAGCTACTGGAACGTAACGGCGGTGGGCGAGGCGGTGCCTGACGTCATGTGGGCATATGAGCATCCCTATGAGGAGATGCTGGCCATTCGCGATCACGGCGCCTTCTATCCGGACAAGGTTCGGATCGAGGCCGTCGAGCAGAGCGAGACCGACCGGCCCGTTCCCTGACGGCAACGGGATATCCCCTCGCCGCCGCCTTGCGTGGCTAAAGGCCGACTGGAAGGGTCCGCCCCGCGGCGGACCCGCTAGGATTTGCGAATGGCAGCCTGCGCCGCGGCCAGCCGCGCTATGGGGACGCGGAACGGCGAGCAGGACACATAGTCGAGGCCGACTTCCTCACAGAAGCGGATCGAGGCGGGATCGCCGCCATGCTCCCCGCAGATGCCCAGCTTGAGGTCGGGCCGAGTCGTCCTGCCTTTCTCGGCGGCCATGCGTACCAGTTCCCCCACGCCCTCGATATCGAGCGAAACGAAGGGATCCTGGTCGATGATGCCCTTCTGCCTGTAGATTTCCAGGAAGGACGAGGCGTCGTCGCGAGATATGCCGAAGGTCGTCTGCGTCAGATCATTGGTGCCGAACGAGAAGAACTGCGCCGTTTCAGCCACGACATGAGCACGAATGGCGGCGCGCGGCAGCTCGATCATCGTGCCGGTCAGATACTCTATCTTCGTTCCCGTCTCCTCCATGACGCTGCTGGCTACAGCGTCAATCCGCGCCTTGACGTAGTCCAGCTCCTTCACGAGGCCGACCAGCGGCACCATGATTTCGGGAACGACCAGCTTGCCTGCCCTGCGGCCGGCTTCCACAGCGGCCTCGAAAATGGCGCGCGCCTGCATCTCCGCAATTTCGGGATAGGAAACGGCAAGGCGGCAGCCGCGATGGCCAAGCATCGGGTTGAACTCATGCAGCGCCTCGGTGCGGCGGCGCAGCTTATCTGCGGACACGTTCATCAAGGCGGCGACCTCGGCGATTTCCTCGTCCGATTTCGGCAGGAACTCGTGCAATGGCGGGTCGAGAAGGCGGATCGTCACGGGAAGACCGGCCATGATCTCAAACAGTTCGAGGAAATCCGCACGCTGCATGGGCAGCAGCCTGGCAAGGGCCGCCCGCCTGTCCTGCTCCGTGTCGGCCAGGATCATCTCGCGCATGGCAACGATGCGGTCACCCTCGAAGAACATGTGCTCAGTGCGGCACAGGCCGATGCCCTCTGCGCCGAAGGAGCGGGCCATGCGCGCATCAGCCGGCGTCTCGGCATTGGTGCGCACCTTCATGCGGCGTGCGGCGTCGGCCCATTCCATGATTGCGGCGAAATCGCCGGAAAGCTCCGGCTGGAGCATGGCTACAGCGCCCTTCAGCACCTGCCCGCTGCCGCCGTCGATGGTGATGATGTCGCCTCTCTTTAAAGTCACGCCCATGGCCATGAGCGTGCCGTTGCGGCCATCCACGCGCAGGGAGCCGGCCCCGGAAACGCAGGGCTTGCCCATGCCGCGGGCCACCACAGCGGCGTGGCTGGTCATGCCGCCGCGGGTGGTGAGGATGCCTTCGGCCGCATGCATGCCGTGAATGTCTTCCGGCGAAGTCTCCACGCGCACGAGAATCACCTTGCGGCCCACGGCCCTCGCCTCTTCCGCTTCATCGGAGGTGAAGACGATTTCGCCCGTTGCCGCGCCAGGCGAGGCAGGCAGGCCAGAACCGATGACGTGGCGCTCGGCCTTCGGGTCGATCGTCGGGTGAAGAAGCTGGTCGAGCGACGCGGGATCGATGCGCAGGACGGCTTCCTCCTTCGAAATCAGCCCCTCCCTGGCCATGTCGACGGCAATCTTCAGCGCGGCCCGCGCCGTGCGCTTACCGGAGCGCGTCTGCAACATCCACAACTTGCCGCGCTCGATGGTGAATTCGAGGTCCTGCATGTCGCGGTAGTGGCTTTCGAGCTTCTGCGAAATCTCGACGAAGGCGGCAAAAGCCTCCGGCATCAGCTTCTCCAGCGAAGGCTTGTCGGAGCCTGCGGCTATACGTGCGGCCTCGGTGAGGCTCTGGGGTGTACGAATGCCGGCCACCACGTCCTCACCCTGGGCGTTGACCAGGAA
>QGUU01000348.1 GCA_003242525.1 Pseudomonadota bacterium
TGGTATAAGAGACAGCCCCCAGGGCCCCCTCTGCAATCAGCCCCTGCGTGTAGACCGAACGGTAGTCGATCGCCTTTATGGAAGCCGGCATGTCCTCCGCGGCGATTGCGGCAGGCGCTGCGAGAACCGGGCCGTCATCGTCGAACCCCAGCAGGATGGCCTTTTCGAGAGACACCTGCAGCGTGCTGCTTGCGCCGGGTCTGAACCACGGGTCGCAGCTTTCGCCTTCGGGTTTGAGGCAGAGGCGGCCGTCGCACAGAATCATGAGCCGGGTGCGCGGATCGGCCAGCGCCTGTTTCACGCAATCATCGGGCCTGTTCTCCGATCTCCGGTCAATACGGTTGCCGGAGAAGCCCACGAATTGGCTGGCTTCGCGCAAGGGTGCGTCGAAAAGGCGGAAACTCATGGAGGGCGGATCCCCGCGTGGCAGAACTGCGTGAACCTATAGCGCCGCCCTGATCGCTTCCGCAAACCGGCCAAGGTCGTCACGCTCGTAAGGTTCGCGTGGGCCGTGCCCCCACACGGGCCCCGGCCATGCGGCGTCCCCCTCCGTGCGGGCGACGACATGGACGTGCAGCTGCCGCACTATATTGCCAAGCGCGGCGGTATTGATCTTGGTGCAGGCTGTTATTTTCTTCAACGCCTGCGCCGTCAGGTTGGCCTCGAAGGTCAGCATGGCCTGGTCGAGGGGGGTAAGGTCGTGAATCTCCTCGACGCCGGGCCGTTGCGGGATGAGGAGAAGCCACGGCCAGCGCTTGTCGTTCATGATCCGCAATTCACACAGACCAAGCCAGATCACTGGCTCGCTGTCCGCCTCCAGCCTGGCGTCAAGTGTGAATCCGGCTTTGAGGCCCGGCAACATCGGCTTTTTCCTTGTTTTGGGAGGAGGCTATTGTGCTCTGCGACAGCCTGCAAGGTGATTCGCAAACTGATATGCGGATTGTCTTTGGCCTTGCATTCCGCGACCGGATTGACGATATGGAATGCGGGAGGTTGGCGGTGGACGGTCCACTCGCCAACCGGGTCAGGTCCGGAAGGAAGCAGCCCTAACGAGCCCGGAACGGGTCATTGTTCCAGCCTCCCACCTTCTCCTTTCCCCGCGGGCATTGACGGCGCGTCGGCGCGCGGGTGAAACTCGTTGCTTAATCGGCCGCCCTGCGCGGCCCCTCACCAGGAACCCCGTCGAGGCCGATGAGCGAAGCTGGAACAGGCGATTCGGACAGGGGCTTGGCCGACAAGGCTTCCGGCGCTTACCGCGTGCTTGCCCGCAAGTACAGGCCGACGAACTTTTCCGAACTGATCGGTCAGGAGCCGATGGTGCGGACGCTCACCAACGCCTTCGCCACCGGCCGCATCGCGCAGGCGTGGATGCTGACCGGCGTGCGCGGCGTGGGCAAGACAACGACGGCGCGCATCCTCGCCCGGGCCCTCAACTACAAGACCGCGACCGTGGACCGGCCATCCGTGGATCTGGTCGAAATCGGCGAGCATTGCAGGGCGATCATGGAAGGCCGCCATGTCGATGTCATCGAGATGGACGCGGCTTCCCACACGGGCATAGACGACATACGCGATATTATCGACCGCGTGCGCTACGCGCCGGTTTCGGCGCGCTACAAGGTCTATATCATCGACGAGGTGCACATGCTCTCCACGCAGGCCTTCAACGGCCTGCTGAAGACACTGGAAGAGCCCCCGCCGCATGTGAAGTTCATCTTCGCCACCACCGAAATCCGCAAGGTGCCGATCACGGTTCTTTCGCGCTGCCAGCGTTTCGACCTGCGCCGGATCGACGCCTCCCTTATCAAGGCCGATCTGGCTCGCATCGCGGCGCTGGAGGGCATTGAAGTCGAGGATGAAGCGCTGACCATGGTTGCGCGGGCTGCCGAAGGCTCGATGCGCGACGCCCAGTCCATCTTTGACCAGGCCATCGCCCATGGCGGCGGCAGGGTGGACGCCGAGACGGTGCGCGCCATGCTGGGCCTTGCCGACCGGGCACGCATCGTCGATCTCTTCGAACATGTGATGGCGGGCGATGTCGCAGCAGCGCTTGCCGAACTTCGCGCTCAATACGACACCGGAGCGGATCCGGCCGCCGTGCTGACCGATCTTGCCGAATTCACCCATCTCGTCACGCGCCTGCGCTTCGTGCCGTCGGCGGCTGAAGACGCGACGCTTTCGGAACACGAAAGACGCCGTGGCGCCCAGTTTGCCGAAAGGCTTTCGGTCCGCGTACTGTCGCGCAGCTGGCAGATGCTGCTGAAGGGCATTCCGGAGGTCCAGGGGGCCAACCGGCCACTCAGCGCGGCCGAAATGGTGCTGATCCGGCTGGCCCATGCCGCCGATCTGCCGACGCTGGATGAGGCATTGAAATCGCTGGAGGGTGCGTCATCTCCATCTTCCGGTCCAGGCGGCGGTGCACCCGCGCCCCAGAATGGTGGCGGCAATGGCGCCACGGCGGTGGCGCGTTCGCGAGTCCGGGGAACCGGTGGCGGCCCTGCCATGCGGTTGGTGGAAGCGGCGCGGGAAGCCGCACCTTTGGCTCCAGCACCGCAAGAGGAAACGGCTGCCGAGGCCGAGCCGGCGGTTCCGGTGAAGTCGATTGCCGACATTGCCGACCTCGCGGACCGTCACCGCGACATGACCTTCAAGGTGCTGTTGAAGCGTTGCGTGCGGCCGGTTCGCTTCGAGCCGGGGCGCATAGACGTCTCTCTGACCGAAGATGCGCCGAGGACCCTGCTCAATGATCTGACGGCCAGGCTGCGTTCCTGGACCGGGCGGAACTGGCTGGTCTCGCTTTCCAGGGAGGAAGGCGGGCAGACCCTGGCCGAACTCGAAGCCGCCCGGCGCGAAAGCGCGTTTCTTGATGCGCGCAACGATCCGGCAGTGGCTGCCATCCTGGCCCGTTTTCCGGGCGCCAGGGTGATCGACGTACGCATTCCGGACGCGCCATCGGCGCAGGAAGGTGATATGGAGGCCGAGCTTCCTGACGAGCCTTCCGACGACGATAACGACTGACCAACGAACCGACAGGGAAACCGGACGATGAAAGATCTCCTCGGCCTGATGGGCAAGGCAAAGGAAATGCAGGCCAGGTTCCAGGCCATGCAGGATGAAATTGCCGCATTGGAGGCGACCGGCCAGGCCGGTGGTGGGCTGGTCAGCGTCACTCTGACGGGCAAGTTCGAGATGAAGATGCTGAGGATTGACCCGTCGCTGTTCAAGGAAGATGATGTCGAGGTACTGGAAGATCTGATCCTGGCTGCCCACAATGACGCCAAGGCCAAGGTCGAGCAGGTGATGCAGGAAAAGACGCGGGAACTTACCGCCGGCCTGCCGATGCCTCCGGGAATGAAGCTGCCTTTCTGACGGATATGTGCGGGCGCGCCGCCCGCCACGTCCCGGCCTCCATCACGGCATGTGACCGCCAGGGGCGATTTTTGATCGCCACCAGGCTCCTTTCCGGCCCCTTTGAAGTCCCTCGCTGACCGTTTGGCCATCTTTTGGCCCGAAACGGTGTCGCTGTTTCCGAAGGCGGGGGCGGACCAGCCGGAACGAGGCGTTCGCTTTGGCAGAGACGAGATGGAAGGGGCCGGTTCTGCTTTTTGCCGTGCTCTCTCAGTTTGCGCTGGCGGGCTGCAGCCAGACAGGCACGGACAGCATGTCAGTCTCCAGCATTGGGGGGTCGCCCTCCCTCAAGACGCGCACCTACGGGTACTCGTCGCGC
>QGUU01000349.1 GCA_003242525.1 Pseudomonadota bacterium
GGGCCATACGGTCTTCGTCATTTCCTGGGTCAATCCGGACGAACGGCACGGCGCCAAGAGCTGGGAAGCCTACACACGCGAAGGCATCCAGTATGCGCTTGACGTCATCGGCGAAGAAACGGGCGAGCGGGAGGTCAATGCGATCGGCTACTGCGTCGGCGGCACTCTGCTGGCCGCGGCGCTGGCGCTATTGGCACAGGAAGGCGACGAAAGGGTGAAATCTGTCACCTTCTTCACCACCCAGGTCGATTTCACCCACGCTGGCGACCTCATGGTGTTCGTCGATGAGGACCAGATAGCTGCGCTCGAAAAGGCAATGTACGAGAGAGGCTACCTGGAGGGCACCCGCATGGCGATGGCCTTCAACATGCTGCGCTCCAGCGACCTGATCTGGCCCTATGTCGTGAACAACTACATGCGCGGCAAGGAGCCCCTGCCCTTCGACCTGCTCTACTGGAATGCCGATTCCACCCGGATGGGTGCCGCCAATCACTCATTCTATCTGCGCAATTGCTACCTGGAGAACAATCTGTCCCAGGGCCGGATGGAACTCGCCGGACGCCGGATTTCCCTCTCGGACATCACCATTCCCGTCTGCAACATCGCCACCAGGGACGATCATATCGCGCCGGCGAAATCGGTCTTTATCGGCTCCCGCTATTTCGGCGGCGAGGTCGAATTCCTGCTGGCCGGGTCCGGCCATATAGCCGGCGTCATCAATCCTCCGGAGGCCGGGAAGTACCAGTACTGGACAGGCGGCAAGCCCGAGGGAACCCTTGAAGACTGGCTGGCGACTGCCACCGAGCATCCCGGCTCATGGTGGCCCCATTGGCAAGCATGGGTCGAAAAACGGGACGGACGTCGCGTACCGGCACGACAGCCGGGAAAGACGCTCAAGCCCCTGGAGGATGCGCCAGGCAGCTACGTAAGGGTACGCGCATAGCCATTTCACGGAAGCCCCGACCGACGGGCCGATCAGACTTAGTCACGCATTGACTTGAGCTTTTCCGCGGCGGATGCAGCAAGGTCCGCATAACGCTCCTCGAGGCGTTCGGCCGCCTTCACCACGGCGAAATCATGCCCGAACTTTTCCAGCGCCATGCGCAGCTTCTCGGTGAAGTCAGCCTGCTCCTCAAGAGCCACAAAAAGCTTGCGCACCTGCTCCTGGCTGATGTCGGGGTCGCCCAATATGGAGGGCACCTCGCGACTCATGCGGTCCCCGGCGGCCGTTTGTTCCTTCAGAATGGCTATCCAGTCGGTCAAGGCGATCTTCCGTTCGCCCCCAGCATGGAGTGCGGTTCCAAGTCAGTCAACTGTTCGGAGCTGGCGGGAGTTCTACGCGCCTCTTGCTCGGTTTCAAGGACGACCTCATCCCCATGAAGGCCCTCGTGAAGCTTTGCCGCTTGCTCGCACCTTTTGCGAAACGCATCCACCTCGGATTCGGTCAAGTGCTCTATCCCTATAAAGTGGTTCTGGCCTGCGCTGACGCGGATCAGTTCGTCAAGCTTGGCCTGGACCGCCGCCCCGTCGCGATTCTGCGTATTCTGAATCAGGAACACCATCAGGAAGGTGACGATGGTTGTGCCCGTGTTAATGATGAGCTGCCAAGTGTCGGAGAAGCCGAAAACCGGTCCGCTGACCCCCCAGACCACCACGACCAGGACACAGCCCATGAAAGTCAGGGGCAAGCCGCAGGCATAGGCAACGGCGTTGGCGACTTTGGTGAAAGATTTCTCGAACATGGACGGCTCCTTCGGCGTCCGCCAATAACTCGCCTAAGCCACCCTGGTTCCGACACGTCCCTACAACTCATTACAACTTTTCGAAGTGCCCTAGGAGCACTGCATCTTAGGATTGCAGTGAGAAATTGACCACGCAGGCATTCCCGCCTGCTTCCTCCGCCCAAGGCGGTATCTCCGGCCCCTTCCGCCTCGTCACCCCCGCAAGGGCGGAAGGGGTCCACACCAGGAAGCTGCCATGCAACGGTCAAGCCCTGCAACAATCGGATTTCGGGTACCGATCAACCTTGCCAGCGCGCTCGGCCTCTCCATTCTCCTAGTCTGCACGGCGCAGGCAGATGTCGAACTCCCTGCAAAGGCCAACATATCCGTCGAACGGCATTTCACAACGAATGCACTCGGCAGCGACCTGGCAGTATCCGACTGGTACACGCTGCTGCGGGGCGCGCTTCTACGCGAGTGGGGCGACAAGGATGCCAATGTCACCCTGGGCGCTGAACTGCAGGCTACACGCCACGATCGAATGGCGATCGAGGACGACCGGGCGTTGGCGTTTACGGCGCAAGCATTCCGCCGGCTCCGTCCGGGCTTGGAATTGCGTGGAACTCTGGCCTACGGCCTCTCCAGCGACGGCGACCACCTGGCGCTTGGACCACTCACCATCGGAAGGCGCGCACTCAAGCAGACATTCGGAATTCAAGGTCAATTGGGCATAGACCTCGGCAACGCCACCTCCCTGATTATTGAAGCCGGAGACAGTTTCGAGCATGTTGGCCGCACCCGGTTCCAGCACGGGATGCTGCCATCGATCCAGATGGATCCGAACCGCAACCGGCTGCAAGCGGGCTTTCGCCTGGCACGCACGATCGAAAATCTGACCATAGGAACCTCGGGCTCGGCGATGGTGGTTACGGTGCAGTCCCTCGGGACGCCACCCGTCGCTGTCGGCTTCGCGCGCTACGGACTGCGTGGCGAACTTAGCTGGACTGGGACAGATGGTTCGACACTCGGCGTAACTGCGGGTGCTGAGCTTCTCGATGCAGAAAATGGCCTCTACAGACGCATAAAGCCCAGCTGGCAAATTACCTTGCGGAAGCCTTTGCCACACGATCTGGAAGTCAAAGGCACCTATTTCGCCCGTTTCGAGGACGTCGACACGGACGATCCGCTGGCGTCCTGGCTGCATCGGGCCGAGATGGAGGCCGCCGTAAAGATCGGGGCAAAGCTGGGACTTTCGGCTGGCCTGTTCTGGCAGGAGAAGGAAAATCTGTTGTTCGAGAACAAGGAAAAAGGAAGGGGCATTTATGCCGAGGCAAACTACCAGCTGACGGAAACGATGACAGCCGTGCTGCGCCTTGATGCCTCACGGATCTTCCGGACGGTGCTCGACACTCGCGAGGACACGGTGGATGTGTTTGTGGGCTGGCGCGCCAGCCTGTGAGGGATCAGCAGAAGCCCTGCAATCGGAGGCAGGGGGCTGTCACGACCCCCTGCCCGTTTCACATTTGACGCCTACAGGCCGCCTCAGCGACGACGCAACTTGTAGCTGTTGTGCCCCTTGTAGGAGTTGCCCTGCGACACGGCATTGGTGACGCTGCCGAGCACACCGCTCAGAAGGTTCGTGGTGCCGTTCAGTATGCCCGAGACATTGTTCCCGCTCAGAATGGCATTGCCGCTGAGCACGTTATTGAGCGCGGTAATGTTACCAAGCCCAATCGACGGCGACACGTTGATCAGGCCGCTCGACATGCCTGCATTCCCGCCGCTGCGGCCGAAGCCCCCAGCCTGGGCGGTAGCAGCGGAAAAGGAGGTGAGCGCAACGACTAGTACAAAGGCAATCTTTTTCATGTTTACTCTCCCTGGTTGCAGAAATTCCTTCCGACTTCCAGCAAGTATCTCCAGGGACGAGAATACATGGCGCGCCAAAAAACCAATTTAAAATTTCCAAAATTTA
>QGUU01000350.1 GCA_003242525.1 Pseudomonadota bacterium
GACCGGCGAGCACAGCGTTCGCTTCACCTTCAATGAGCTGGCCGACCGCGAATTTCCGCTCATCATCGCGATGACGCCGATCATCCCAAGGCATGCCTTCGACAGGGAAACATTCGACCGGACCACGCTTGCGCCGCTCACCGGCTCGGGCCCCTACCGGGTGGCCGAAGTGAAGCCGGGGGACCGCATCGTATTCGAGCGCAATCCCGACTACTGGGCCAGGGACATCCCCTCCAAGCGCGGTTTCGACAATTACGATCGAATCACCATCCAGTACTTCCTCAACGCCAACGCGCAGTTCGAAGCCTTCAAGAAGGGTCTCTGCTCGGCTTACGCCGGCGCGCAATATACAGGCATGGGCCCGTTGCAGGCCGAGCGCGACTTCGATTTTCCGGCCGCACGCGAGGGCAAGGTTATCGTGCGGGACTTTCCCCTGGGCATCCCCCCGGTGGTGAGGGGGTTTCTGTTCAACACCCGCCTCGAAAAATTCTCGGACCCCACCGTGCGGCGCGCACTGGCGATGCTCTACGACTTCGAATGGGCCAACAAGAACCTTTTCGGCGGCAAGTTCAGCCGCACGATGAGCTATTGGCAAGGCTCCGAGCTTTCCGCCATCGGGCGACCCGCCAGCGAAAAGGAACTGACGCTGCTTGCACACTTCCCTGGCCGCGTGCCGGCCGATGTTCTTGAGGGCACATGGCGGCCGCCGGTTACGGACGGCTCCGGGCAGGACCGCAAGGTTCTCAAGGCCGCCTATGAGGCGCTCAAGGAGGCCGGATACCGCATTTCCGGAGGCAAGATGCTGGACCCTCAGGGGCACGCCTTCGGCTTCGAAATACTGACTTCGGGCCAGGAAGAAGAGCGCCTTGCCTCGCTATACCAGCGCACACTGGCGAAGCTGGGCATCGAGGTGTCCATTCGCGCGCTCGACGGCGACCAGATCCAGTCGCGCAAGCAACGCTTCGACTTCGAGGTGCTGATCGGCTCCAGCGGTTTCAGCAACTCACTATCCCCCGGCGTCGAACAGCTGGGACGCTGGGGGTCGGAGTATGCCAACGTAGAAGGCGGTTTCAATCTGGCCGGCGTGGCCGATCCCGCAATCGACGCGGCCATCGAGGCAATGCTGAACGCCCACGACAAGGAAGATTATGTTGCAGCGGTGCGCGTTCTGGATCGACTGCTGATCTCGGGAGCCTATATGGTGCCCATGCAGCATGCCCCCGGGCAGTGGATAGCCTATTGGGACTATCTCGATCATCCGGACAAGACGCCGCTGTTCGGGTTCCAGTTGCCAGCCTGGTGGCGCAAGGCGCAGTGACAGCGCCGGAAAGGACAGCCATGTACAGGATTCCGCTCATCATCGATGTCGTCTCGGATGTCGTCTGCCCCTGGTGCTATCTAGGCGGGAAGCGGCTCGAAGCTGCGGCCGCGGGCATTGACGACGTCGAGGTTCACGTCCGCTGGCGCCCGTTCCAGCTTGACCCTGCCATCCCGCCGGAAGGAACGGACCGCCGTGAATATATGCGCAACAAGTTCGGAGACGAGGATCGGCTCCGCGCGGCGCATGAGCGCCTGGTTTCGCTGGGCGCAGCGGAAGGCATTTCCTTCGATTTCGACGCGATCAAAGTTTCGCCCAACACGCTTGACGCGCATCGCGTCA
The DNA here is from genome assembly GCA_003242525.1 of Pseudomonadota bacterium. Lineage (GTDB taxonomy): Bacteria > Pseudomonadota > Alphaproteobacteria > Rhizobiales > Rhizobiaceae > Mesorhizobium. The sequence continues at coordinate 1,661 of QGUU01000350.1, forward strand.
TACGGTGGGCCGGTACCTACGGCGAAGAGGTTCAGACGCGGCTGGTAGGCGAAATGTTCAGCCGCTACTTTGAGCGCGGCGAGAACACCGGCGATCGCCATGTGCTTGCCGAGGCGGCAGGTGCGGCGGGCATGGATGTTCCGGTTGTCGAAACCCTGCTAGCCACCGATGCGGATGCCGACGCCGTGCGGGCGGAAATTGCCACCGCGTCACGGATGGGCATCACCGGCGTGCCCTGCTTCCTCCTCGAAGGTCGCTACGCCGTCATGGGAGCGCAGGAGAGTGCCGTACTTGCCGACGCGATCCGGCAAGTGGCGTCAGCGAAGGCCCGCGGCGAACTGGACGAGCCGGAAGACCCCTCGGTCGCGTAGGATCATGCGGCAGCCAGCTTCGCCAGTTGCGTCATGATGACGGCGGCGCCTGCCAGCCGCTTTTCGGCATTGGGCCATTCTCGCATGAATACGATACTCTGATCCGGTCGAATCCTGGCCTGTGCCCCCTGGTCGCCTATAAACCTCACAAGTCCGGCCGGGTTGGCGAAGGTCTTGTTGCGGAACTGGATGACGATGCCCTTGGGCCCCGCGTCGAGCTTCTCGACATTGGCCTTTATGCACAACGCCTTGATGAAGACGATCTTCAGCAGGTGCTGCACCTCTTCGGGCAGCGGTCCGAACCGGTCGATGAGTTCGGCGCCGAAAGCGTCGATTTCCTCCGGCGTCTGGAGATCCCCGAGCCTGCGATATAGAGCCAGGCGCAATTGCAGGTCCGGAACGTAACTTTCCGGAATCATCACGGCGGTGCCGATGGAGATCTGCGGCGACCAGCCGCTGTCCTGAACGACACCGTCCTGCCTGACCTCGGCCACAGCTTCCTCCAGCATCTGCTGGTAGAGTTCGAAACCGACCTCCTTGATGTGGCCAGACTGCTCTTCGCCAAGCAGGTTGCCTGCGCCGCGTATGTCGAGGTCATGGCTGGCAAGCTGGAAGCCGGCGCCAAGCGAGTCAAGCGATTGCAATACCTTGAGGCGGCGGTCGGCCGTATCTGTCAGCTTCCTGTTGGCTGGAAGGGTGAACAGGGCGTAGGCGCGCACCTTGGAACGCCCTACCCGCCCCCGAAGCTGGTAGAGCTGGGCCAGACCGAACATTTCCGCACGATGCACGATCAGCGTGTTGGCAGTGGGGATGTCCAGGCCGGATTCCACGATGGTCGTGGACAGCAGCACGTCATACTGTCCGTCGTAGAAGGCGTTCATGATGTCGTCGAGCTGGCCGGGTGCCATCTGACCGTGCGCCACGCCGACCTTGAGTTCCGGCACGTTTTCCCTCAGGAAATCGCGGATTTCGTCAAGATCGCTGATGCGTGGCACCACATAGAAGGACTGCCCGCCTCGATAGCGCTCCCGCAGAAGCGTCTCGCGTATGACCAGCGGATCGAAAGGCGAGATGAATGTTCGCACCGCCATGCGATCCACCGGCGGCGTGGCGATGAGCGACAGCTCGCGCACGCCCGTCAGCGCCAACTGCAAGGTGCGCGGAATGGGAGTTGCCGAGAGCGTCAGGACGTGCACGTCCGTCTTCAGCTCCTTGAGTCGCTCCTTGTGCTTGACGCCGAAGTGCTGCTCCTCGTCGACGATCAGCAGGCCGAGATTCTTGAAATTGATAGTAGAGCCCAGAAGCGCATGGGTGCCGACGACTATGTCCACCGTGCCGTCTGCGATGCCTTTCTTCACCTCGGCCAATTCCTTGGCTCCCACAAGGCGAGAAGCCTGCGCCACACGCACGGGCAGGCCGGAGAAGCGCTGCGAGAATGTCTTGAAATGCTGGCGGGCCAATAGGGTGGTCGGGACCACGACAGCCACCTGAAAGCCTTCCATGGCAGCAATGAAGGCGGCGCGCAGCGCCACCTCGGTCTTGCCGAAGCCGACGTCGCCGCAGATCAGCCGATCCATCGGCTTGCCGGCCGACAGATCATCGGTGCCGGCATCGATGGCGCTCAGCTGGTCGTCCGTTTCCTC
>QGUU01000351.1 GCA_003242525.1 Pseudomonadota bacterium
GGCCACTTCGTAGTGCGTGGTTCCGGCCCCGATGGAGACGGTCTTTCCCGATACGGTGATGCCCTTGAGCGAGTCGATACGCGAGATGTCGACAAGATCAGAGGGCGCGGCAAGCCGCGTCTTCATCGCCGGGATCAGCGTCATCCCGCCCGACAGAAGCTTGGCGTCGCGGTTTTTCAAAAGCTTCGCCGCGTCGGTAACCGAGGCGGCGCGATGGTAGGTGACGGAATACATGTCCGGGTCTCCCCCTCTAAGATGATGATCGATGATGGTGTTTGACCACTCTGAGACTGGCCGGAATGGTGGCAGGTGATGCGACCTCCGTCGTATCAGCCAGTCACCATCCCGTTCACCATTCACCTTTCAGTGTTTCGTAGCCTGGATCGCTGCCCATACACGCGATGGCGTGGCGGGCATGTCGAAATCGTTGTTGCCAATGGCGTTGGTGATTGCGTTCATCACCGCCGGCGGCGCCCCGATGGCGCCAGCCTCGCCACACCCCTTCATGCCCAGCGGATTGCCGGGGGACGGGGTGTTCGAGGTCGAAACCTTGAACGACGGCAGGTCGCTGGCGCGCGGCATGGTGTAGTCCATGTAGCTGGCCGTCAGCAGCTGCCCGCTACCGTCATAGATAGCGCCCTCCAGCAGCGCCTGCCCGACGCCCTGAGCGATGCCGCCATGGACCTGGCCCTCCACGATCATCGGGTTGATGATATTGCCAAAGTCGTCGGCCGCGACGAACTGGACGATCTCGGTCACGCCCGTTTCGGGATCGACTTCGACCTCGCAGATGTAGCATCCCGCCGGGAACGTGAAGTTGGTCGGGTCGTAGAAAGCCGATTCTTTCAGGCCCGGCTCCATGCCGGCGGGCAGGTTGTGTGCCGTATAGGCGGCAAGCGCGAGCTGGAACCAGGGAACCTTCTTGTCCGTCCCCGCCACTTTCAGTTCGCCATTTTCTATGACGATGTCGCCTTCATCGGCTTCCATCAGATGCGCGGCAATCTTTTTGGCCTTGGCTTCGATCTTGTCCAGCGCCTTGGCGATAGCCGACATGCCGACCGCCCCTGACCGCGAGCCATAGGTGCCCATGCCCATCTGCACCTTGTCCGTGTCGCCGTGAACGATGGATACCGAATCGATCGGCACGCCCAGACGCTCGCAGACAAGCTGCGCAAATGTGGTTTCGTGACCCTGGCCATGGCTGTGCGATCCGGTCAGCACTTCGATGGTCCCGACGGCGTTTACGCGCACTTCGGCCGATTCCCACAGGCCCACGCCGGCGCCCAGCGACCCCACGGCGGCTGATGGTGCAATGCCGCAGGCCTCGATATAGCAGGACATGCCGATGCCCCGCAGCTTGCCCCTTGCCGCGGCTTCGGCCTTGCGTTTGGGGAAACCGGCATAGTCGGCCGCCTTCATCGCCGCGTCCAGCGAAGCGCCGAAATCGCCGGCGTCATAATTCATGATGACCGGCGTCTGGTGCGGGAACTGGGTAATGAAGTTCTTGCGACGCAACTCTGCCGGATCGACTCCGAGCTCCCGTGCCGCCGTTTCGATGGTGCGCTCCAACAGGTAGCAGGCCTCAGGCCGGCCCGCACCGCGGTAGGCATCCACCGGCGCGGTATTGGTGTAGACGGCCCGCACATTGGCGTGGATCGCCGGGATGTTGTACTGGCCCGACAGCAGCGTGGCGTAGAGATAGGTCGGCACGCAGGATGAAAAGAGCGACATGTAGGCACCAAGATTGGCGATGGTGTCTACCTTCAGGCCAGTGATCCTGTGGTCCTTGTCAAAGGCCATTTCGATCGTCGAGACATGATCGCGGCCGTGCGCGTCGCACATGAAGCTTTCGGTGCGATCGGCCACCCATTTCACCGGCACGCCGGTTCGCTTCGAGGCCCACAGGCACACAATCTCTTCGGGATAGATGTAGATCTTCGAGCCGAACCCGCCCCCGACATCAGGGGCGATAACGCGCAGCTTGTTCTCTGGCGCCACATTGTAGAACGCGCTCATGACGAGGCGCGCCACATGCGGGTTCTGCGAGGTCGTCCAGCAGGTGTAGTGGTCCTCGGCCTTGTCATAGACACCGAGGGCCGCCCTCGGCTCCATGGCATTCGGAACCAGCCGGTTATTGTAAAGTTTCAGGCGCGTCACATGCGCTGCTGAGGCGATTGCCTGGTCCGCCGCCTTCGAATCGCCGATCTCCCAATCGAAGATCAGATTGCCCTCGGCCTCCGGGTGAATCTGCGGAGCGCCTTTCTCCAGGGCGCTGACGGGGTCCACGACTGCCTTCAGTTCCTTGTAGGCCACCTCAACCGCCTCGGCGGCATCGCGGGCCTGGTTCTTCGTCTCGGCCACGACGACCGCCACGGCGTCGCCTACATAGCGCACCCGATCCACCGCCAGCGGCGACCACGCGCCCATCTTCATCGGCGAGCCATCCTTGGAATGAATCATCCAGCCGCAGATCAGATTGCCGATGCCATCGGCCTTCAATTCCTTGCCAGTCAGGACACCGATGACGCCAGGCATCGCCTTGGCCTTCGAAACGTCGATCTTCTTGATCTGAGCATGTGCGTAGGGGCTGCGTACAAACACGGCATGCTTCATGCCGGGCACGACCATGTCATCGACATAGCGGCCCGCCCCCGTGATGAAACGCCGGTCTTCCTTGCGCGCCACGCGGGCGCCGATGCCTTCAATACCCATCAGATCTTTCCTCCCTCAGGAAATGGTGAACGGGAACCCATGAATGGTAGGGATGCGCCCCGGCCATTCACACTCGACCATTCGCCACTAGGCTGCCACCTTCCTTGCCTTGCCCTTCGCGTTCTTCGCCACTGCTTCTGAAGCGGCGAGGATAGCCTTGACGATGTTGTGATAGCCGGTGCAGCGGCAGATATTGCCTTCCAGTTCTTCACGGACCGTCTTTTCGTCCAGTCCTTCCGGATGACGCCGAATCATGTCGGTGGCGGTCATGATCATGCCGGGCGTGCAGAAGCCGCACTGCAGGCCATGATGCTCCTTGAAGGCCGCCTGTACCGGATGCAGGTCGCCGCCATCGGCCAGCCCCTCGATCGTGACAACGCTGGAGCCCGATGCCTGTACCGCGAGCATGGTGCAGGACTTCACCGCCTTGCCGTCGACATGCACGACGCAGGCACCGCACTGCGAGGTGTCGCAGCCGACATGCGCGCCGGTAAGGCCCAGATGTTCGCGCAGAAAATGAACCAGCAGCGTGCGATCTTCGACGGTTCCGCTCACCAGCCTCCCGTTAACCGTCAATGATATGTCTGACATAAAGCCCTCCCTGGGTGTGAAACCTTGGTCATCAGCAACTGGCGCCACTGTGCCATAGGCCATTCTAAGCACCAATGATGTTAATCCGGCAACAGGGCATGCGGGCCTCTCGTCGTGCCAGATCAAAAATAGCCGCCAGGGCAGCAGATTTCGGTTCCAGAATGATTGGCATCGATGCATAGCAGCCCAACAAGCCGCAAGAGGCATGCGGGGTGTTCGACTGTACGGCGGCGATGCAAAGAAAAAAGGCCGGCGATGCCGGCCTGATTTTCTGCAAGATCAAACGCTACCACTTCAAGCTGTAGGCTGCTGAGAGGGCGTAAGCCCAGTCCGCACCGACGCTTCGGTTGGTGTGAGAC
>QGUU01000009.1 GCA_003242525.1 Pseudomonadota bacterium
ATGCATAGGAAATGTCGAAGAATGCGCCCATGAGCGCATAGGCGGAAAGGGTCAGGCCGCTTCGCGCGGCTACGGAAACCGTTTTTCGTGCCGCAGCAACCGGAGTGGCGCCTTCCCGCAAACAGACAAGGGACAGCACAGCCTCCACCGGCGATGGGCCGTCATTGACGACATGAACGCCGAGTCCATTGACGCCTTCATCCGTGAGGATGAGCCGCAGCGGGGCAAAGGCCCGCCTGAGCGCATACCAGACAGACTTCGGGCGACCGGTAGAATCCACCATGCCCCAGCCGGCGCCCGGCCTCAGATCTTTCCAGAAGAACAGCAGCGCGCCCGCCGTTGGGGAGGCGGGGCGGCGCCATTCATCCACCGTACGCTCGACAACCTCGGCGGTCACTGCCCGGGAAAGGTCGAGATAGCGGGCGCAATTCTCGGTGCGCAGGCGGCGCGCATCCACGCCGAACAGGGTCTCCAGATAGTGCTCGCGCACATCCTCAAAATCCCAGGACGCGCCTGCGTCGCGAGGAACGCCGGCCTTCCAGCGCGGATCGTGCACGGGCGGAACCGGCAGATGCACGTCCAGCGTCGCCTGTTCGGGAACATTGGCGAAGGCCAGACATTCGCTGGCAAAGCGCACTTCGGCCCGTCGCGCGTCCTCAAGCGGCCGGCAATAGGCGCCGACACCGTAATAATGTGTCGGACCCCCGTCCGCAGTGAACGGAAGACTGCCGCCGCAAGGCGACGACGGGACAAGGACGAGGTCGGGCCGGATTGCCTCGGCAACAGGGCGCACCACTTTGTCAAACCAGGGCGCCGGTTCCATCGAAACCGGCAGGCCCATCATGGCGGCCTGCTGCGCCACCTCGGACCCACCGCACAGGACGACAAGCGAGGGGGAGTGGCCCAGCCTCCCGAGCAAGGTCTCTACCTCTCGCGACAACGAAGCGCACCACGCCGGATCTTTCGCGGGGTAGTCGAAATTGGCCAGCATCAGGTCCTGCCAGACCATGATGCCCAGCTCGTCGCAAAGCTCATGGAACGCGTCGCCCTCGTAGACGAAAGTGCCTCCCACCCGCAGCATGTTGACGCCGGCTTCCCGCGCCAGCCCGAGTTCAGCTTCTATCTCATCGCGGCCGCATGGCAGACGTACCGGATCGGATGGCGTCCAGACCGCACCGCGACAGAAGACCGGCACGCCGTTGACGACCAGGCTGAACCCCCGCCCATCGGGCCCACGATCCACGGCGATGCTACGGAAGCCGACACGGCCTAGCCGATGCCGCATGCCGCCGAGCGAGAGATCGACATCGTGCAGTGTCGGTTCGCCATGGCTGTTCGGCCACCATGGCGCGACATCCGCAATTTCCAGTTCTGCCCTCAGGCGATCCGGCCCCTCCGGAACCAGCACGGCGCTGACACCGGCGCAGGTAACGGTAGCCGTTTCGTTTTCCAGCGGCGCGGCCAGCGTGACGGAGACCTCAAGTCGACCCGTGGTGCCATCGAGATTGCTGCGCAGCCTGACATCGACAATGCGCTGGCCGCTGCCTTCGCGGATCAGCCTGACCGGCCGCCATGGCCCGACAATGTCGAAGGCCGGACACCAGCCGGGCATGTGGCCGATCAGCGTCGTCCGCACCAGCCTCAAGCGCTGGTCATCGATCATTCGCGGCTTCCATCGGGCGCGCGGACCACTCACGCTTTCCAGGTGACTTTCCAGGCTGCGAAAGGCGATTGAGAGGATTTCCCCGCCTGCGAGAACCGCCGACACTTCATGTCGCTCGAACATGGAAGTGGACGCGAACAGCAACCTATCGTCAAGCCAGACATTTGCGACGGTGGCCAACCCGTCGAAAACCAGCCGTACGGGGCCGACCGCATCCATGCGACGGCGATACCAGACGTCGCGGTCATGCAGGGAGGACGGATTGCTTCGGTCCCAGCGGCCATGCGCTTCCAGCGTGCCTGCCGCCGTGCCGGGGCATGCAGCCTCCAGCCATTCGGCGCCTTGGCCGATATCCGCCGGAGACGCCCAGGCGCCGGCTTCGGAGACGGCCATGCGCCAACCCCGGTCCAGCATCTCAGAAACGCAGGCAACCGAGACCGTGGCGTCCATTCAGCTTTTCCTGCACATTCTCGTCCGGCCCCGTCAGGCAGCCTTGGAAGATGCGCTTGCCAGGCGCTCATCCAGCATGGCCATCAGGGAATCCCAGGCCTGAGCCATGGGCGCGATGGCTTCCGCCATGCCGTCGAACCGCCGCCTCGCCATCGCACGGGCCAACCTGAACTGCATGACCTTGGCCCCCTCGGCAATCGTATTGGCCGCGGCCTCGGCCTCCGCGAGGAAAAGTCCACGCTGGCTGTCGAGCCAGTTGAGGTGAGTGCCAAGAAGCTCGAAATTGGCGCCGACCTGCCGGAGCGTATTGAACGCGTAGGTGTGGAAATATTCCGGCGATCTGTGGGCCAGCGCTTCGGCATGGCGCTCGAAAGCTGCTGCGTAGGCGGCAATGGGATTGCGCTTCGGCCTGCGCCGCAGATGGTGCACCAGAAGACCCAGCGCTGCGGCTGCCCGGTCGCGAGCCGGCTGCGTTACGTCGAACTTCACGAATTCCGCATAGGGAAACAGCGGCAGACCGCCAGCAGGCACATCGCTCCACTGGCCGAAAATGCCGTCATAGTCGTCACCCTCCAACGAAAAATAGCCGTCATTGTGGAAGTAATGCATGCGACGGTTCGCGGGATCGAGCGCATTGATGCCTATGCTCGTCTTGGAATGGCCGGTGCCGTAGGTAATTCCTTTCGTGTCGGGAAGATAAAAGGCATCCACCTCGACCAGCGGCAGCCGGCCGCGCTCGATCTGGGTAAGAACGTGCGTCTCCAGCCGGTCGAACACGGCAAGTTCCTGTATGTCCAGCCCCACCAGCAACTGCAGGTCCGCGGTGGGAAACTTGAAAAAGGTGAACTGATCGCCCTCGAAATCCTGCGCCACGGTAAAGCCCAGCGCGGCCACCGGATCGTGGCCGGTCGCATGCATCACCTCGATCATGAGATCGACATAGCAATTGGTCTGCGGCCAGCGCCGCTCCGGATCATGGAGCCGGTGTGGCCTGTAGCGGCCCGGCTCCAGGCCGGCAATCGCACTCTTCATGTCAGGCATCCCACAAAATTGCGCGCACCGAAGCCGGCCAGGCCGAGACTTCCGACCCGTGATGCCGGAACAGGGCCAGGGCCACGCGTTCCAGGCCGAAGCCGACGCAAGCAGAGTGGCAGACAGTGCCATCCGCGAACTTCAATCCCCATGTCTGGCCGAAATGGTCCTGATGGTAGTTGAAGGAAAGGCAGGCCGTCGGCTTTTCCACACTGGTTACGGGGATCAGCAGTTCGAACTTCAGCCCCTGATCGCGCTGGCTGTTGGCCATCATCTTGCCGCCGCGCCCGAAGAACGGATCGTTTGCCAGGTCCACGTCGCAGGGCAGTTCGAGCGACTCGATCATCGCCTTGCCGCGCTCGAGCCAGCTTTCACGGAAGCTGCGCACCTGCTCGGCCGTACCTATGCGGACGAACTCGCGCATGCGGAAAAGCTGCATGCGCGCCGGGTCCTTCGATGGCTCGTGGCGGAAACAGTAGGAGGACAACTCGAAGAGCAGCCCATCGGCCGGCACTGGCCCGCGTGCCGCGACAGTAGGGTAGAGCGGATAGCAGGCTGCCGGCGTCAGCGCCACCTGAGTTGCCTGTTGCAGTTCCGTCCAGTCCTCGCCCTGCGCCATCATTGCGAGAAGCTGCGCATGCTCGCGCTCGCCACCCATGAAGGAATGGACGCAGCCGGCCAATTGCGGAAAGCTTTTCATGTAGCCGCTCTTTTCGAGCGTCGCGCGGCTCATGCCCGGAGGAAAATGGATGCGCGTGGCGTTGTCGGGCGCCCCCACCCGTGTCACGAGGCGCTCAAAGCGTTCGATGACGTCCTCGAAGATCCCGGAGCGGCCATACAGTCCGTCTATGCCGGATTCGAACAGGATGCCGTTCTCGAACAGGCTGTCCAGCAGACTTGCGGCGTCGAATGTCTTGGCGTCCATTTCACTCTCCCAGGCTGGTGTCGAAACGGCTCATCAACATAAGAGTCGCGGTGTTGGACAGGATGCGGTCGTTGGAGATCATGATCGGTGCGGAGGCGACGTCTCGCAAATGTCGTCCGACGCTGAAGGGGGTCCCGTTCTTGTAGCCGAGTATGCCCGTTATCAGCATGGCCAGTTGCACGACCGCCACGGCCTTGGCGCTTGCGGCAACCTTCAGCGCATTGACCTCGGCAGCGAAGCCGATGGAGGACAAAGCATCCTCGTTGCCCTTTGCCGCATCGAAGCGGTGGATGGCCCCCGCGAGATGGCCTTTCATCTCCTGAAGGAGGGCCGCTCCTTCGGCCAGCCGCAAGCCTCCGGGCGGCAAGCCTCCGTCGGCCTGCTTGCGCGCCGCCTGCTTGACGAAGGCCTGCGCCCGATTGAAGGCATCGGCTGCGATGCCGAACCAGGTTGCGGCCCAATATATATGCGAGCTTGCCAGCATGGACTGCGCGGCGATCTCGGAAAAGGGCCTGGGAAAGATCTGGTCCGCCTCGCCGGTGGCGACCAGATGGAAGCCATCCGAACAGGTGCCACGCATGCCGAGCGTATCCCACACGGAGGTGCGCTCCAGGGTAAGGTTTCCATCAGTGGGGATTACCACCATCACCTGATCGGAGCTTGCCGCATCGGGCGCCCGCCGCGCCGTCGCCAGGATCGCATCGGCGTATTTGCCATATGAAATGACGGTCGCTTCCTTGGTCAGGGAAAAGCGTCCGTCGGCACGCTCGACCGCACAGATGGAATTGCGCAGATTTCCCCCGATGCCGGCTTCCGTCGTTGCCGATGCCAGCAGAAGCTGCTCAGCCGCGATGCGACGCATATAGGCGCGATGCCATTGGCTCTCTTCGCCATGCATGACGAAGCTCGATGTCTTGATCTGGTGCATGGCATAGATCATGGCGCTTGAGCCGCAGGCCTGGGCGAGCTGCACGATCAGGTTGGCCACGGCCGTCGTGCCCAACCCCTCGCCGCCGTACTTTGTCGGGATTGCAACGCCCAGCAGGCCTTCCCGCTTCAGCGCTGCGATCGTCTCTGCGGGAAAGCGGCCTTCGCGATCGACTTCATCGGCATGCCGCGCGGCAATTTCCGCCACGCGGCGCATCCGTTCTGATGGGGCTTCGGGTGCGCTGGCGAGCGCAGCGCCCTCGATGTTCCTTGCGACGTTCATGGGTCAGGCCGCCTTGCGCGTGAGCTGTGAGACAGCATCAGCCATGTGGGCTATGGAGGAAAAGGTACGCCGGGTAAGCATTGCCTCGGGGAACTCGATATCGAATTCCTCCTCCAGCGCCAGCATGATCTGTACCGAGGCGAAGGATGTCAGCCCCGCGTCATACAAGTTGGCGTCGTCCGCCAGCGCACTGAAATCCAGCGCATTCGTAGGGATCTGCGACAGCAGCAAACGGATACGGTCGATCATGGATTGCCCACCTGACTTATGGTTTCTTCAGGTGGACTCTTGCCGGAGCAAGGGAACCAAGATGTTAACGCGGCGGGCCAATCCCAGCGGATGGCTAAGGACCGGTAACCTGATTGATGACGAGTTTAACCAATGCGCCCAGACACTGGTTGGCAGGGGCCGAATGCAGCCCGTGCGGGCGGCGGCTCCCGCCCCGCCCGCAAAGGACGGGCGCCTTTCACGACAGGCGCCCGCTCATTTTCGATCAGGCATCGAGCCAGACGTTCTGAAGGTCCAACTGGAAGGTCTGGTGGACGCCGTAGTTCCTCACCTTGTCGTTGGTGTGGCTGAAGACGCTCTGCCAGAACGGCTGGATGATGACGCCGGAATCCTGGAGGATGGTCTCCAGGTCCTTCATGACCTCACGCCGCTTTTCCACGTCACTGATCGAGAGCGCCTGCTGCAGCTTGGCGTCGAACTCGGGATTTGAATAGCCCGACTCGTTCCAGGCCTCGCCCGTGCGATAACCCAGCGCCAGTACCTGCACGCCAAGCGGGCGCATGTACCAGATCGTCATGGAGAACGGGTACTTGGTCCAGTCGTTCCAGAAGGAAGAGCCCGGCAGCACCGTGCGCTTGACCTTGATGCCGGCCTCGCGCAGCTGCGCCGCGATCGCATCGCCCGTGTTCTTCTGCCAGTCGTCCTCGATGGTGATGAGCTCGTGCTCGAAGTCCTGCTGGCCGGCCTCGGCGAGCAGCTTCTTGGCGCCCTCGACGTCCCTGCTCTTCTTCGGCAGCGGATAATATTCTGGATGGATCGGGGCGACATGATGGTTCTCGCCAACCGTGCCGCGCCCGTTATAGCCGAGCTGGAGCACGACATTGTTGTCGACCGCCATTTGCAGCGCATTGCGCACGCGCTGATCGTCGTAAGGCTTGTGCGTGACGTTGGTGCGCGCAACGAGAGTGGTGGCGGTGGCGACTTCGGTCTTGACCAGGCCCATATTGTCGAGAATGTCGATATAGTCGGCCGGCGTCTCGAGATTGAGGTCGATCTCCCCCGAATCGAAGGCGTTGACCGTGGCCGAGAAGTCGGTTCCGTAGTCGATGAACTCCACGCCGTCGAGCAGCGCCTCGCCACCCCACCACTTGCCATTCTCGCGACGCTTGACCACCGCCTTGGAGCCGACGTCATAGGATACCAGCTCGAACGGGCCGGTGCCGATCGGCTTGGCCACCGGATCGGCGCCGTCGGCATCGAAGTTACGATGCACCATCAGGCCCGGATAGTCGGTAAAGTTGGCAATGAGGGAGATGTCGGGCTCGCGGAGCTTCAGCTGGACCGTGTGATCGTCGACCTTGACGATCGCCCCTTCCTTTGCCTTGCCGGTGTCGGGGTCGATCAAGGCCCCGACGCGGGCGGCCATGGAGTTGCCGGGGGCGTCCTTTTCGCACCAGCGGGTCAGGTTGATGATTACGTCATCGGCGTTGAACTCGTCGCCATTATTCCACGTCACACCCTTGCGCACGTGCAGGACATATTCCGTGGCATCTTCGTTGACGTCCCAGCTTTCGAGCAGCACCGGCTCGAAGGTGAACTCACGCGTGTAAGTGACCAGCGGCTCCAGCCAGCAGCGCGAAATGTTGGCAAGTTCCACCCAGTCATAGGTGCGGGGGTCCTTCTGCGCCTTGACCGGCATGGCCACGCGCAGCGTTCCGCCCTTCTTGGCTTCCTGGGCGAGCGCCCGGGACGGCGCCGCCAGACCGATCATGCTGTATGCCATCGCCGTCGAGGCGCCGAAGGCGCTTGCCAGCGCCAGGAACTCGCGGCGATCCATGCGCCCCTCGCGCGCTTCCTTAGCCATCGTCTCAATGGCTTTCGGAACTCGATTTCCGTTGCTTCTGAAGAATTTCATTTCAACCTCCCTTTTGTTTCAGTGACGCGATTTGTGGCTTCGGGCGGCAGCGTCATATCCGTATGCCGTACCTGATTCCGTCATAGATGGCGGCGTGAATGTTGCGCGAGGCAACGGCATCGCCGATGCGCAGGAGCGTAAAGGCGCCCTCGGGGTTGCGCACGGGAAAGACGTCGCCTCCTTTTAACAGCCGCTCGTAATCCACTGCACCAAGGTTCCTGGATAGAGGCTTGAGCGTCAGATAGAGCTCGTCCAGCGGAAGTGTGCCATGCTCTACAACCACCTGGTCAACGCGGCGCTCGTCGCTCCAGCCTTCGGCGAAATCGGACCCCAGGGTGGCCACCAACTGGTTGCCTTCGCGCCGCACCGCCTTCAGCCGCGTGTTGATGGTGATGGTCACGCCCTTCTCGTGGAAGGCGCGCATGTAGGGAGCATGATTCAGCCCGCCCATTTCGGGCGCGAAGAACCGTTCCGGAGAAACCAGCTCCAGACGCGAACCGGCATTGGCGATCAGCTCCGCCGCGCCCATGCCTGCATGACCTCCACTGTCGTCATAAAGCAGCACGGACTCTGCGGGCTTCGCCGAGCCAGCCATGATGTCCCAGCTCGACGTGACCAGTTCATCGCCGGCCGTAAGCGGCGGGTTTTGCGGCATGCCTCCCGTTGCGACCACCACCATGTCGGGCGAGAGCGCCAGCACGTCGTCCTTTTCGGCCCAGCAGTCGTACTGAATCTGGACGCCGAGCCTCTCCAGCTCAGCCAGTCGCCAGTCGATGATGCCGATCAGTTCGCGGCGCCGCGGATTGTGCGTGGCGAGCCGAACCTGACCGCCTGCCTGCGACGAGGCTTCCAGAACCGTCACGCGGTGGCCGCGCTCGGCTGTCACCCGTGCCGCCTCCAGCCCTGCAGGACCGGCCCCAACCACAACCACCGTCTTCGTCGGCCCTTCCGTCTTGCTGATGACATGAGGAATCCATGCCTCGCGTCCGGTCGCCGCATTGTGGATGCAAAGCGCCTCGCCCCCCTCATAGATGCGGTCGAGACAATAGGTGGCCCCAACGCAGGGGCGAATCTGGTGCTCGCGCCCCTCCATTATCTTCTTGACGATATGGGGGTCGGCAATGTGGGGGCGGGTCATGCCGACCATGTCGAGCTTGCCGGAAGCGATCGCATGCCGCGCGGTGGCGACATCGGCGATGCGTGCGGCATGGAAGGTCGGAAATTTCGTCGCTGCCCGCACTTCCCCAGCAAAGTCGAGATGAGGCGAGGAGCGCATGCCGGTGACAGGGATCACCTTTGTCAGCGCCGCGTCCGTCTCGATCGTGCCGCGGATGATGTTGAGGAAATCGACCTTGCCGGACTCCGTCAGCCGCTTGGCTATTTCTATGCCCTGCTCCTTGGTCAGCCCCGTTGCGACGTCTTCGTCGGCAACCATGCGGATGCCAACCACGAACTCGTCACCGACGGCCCGGCGCACCGCATCCAGAACCATGAAGGTGAAGCGCAGCCGGTTGTCGAGCGAGCCGCCGAATTCGTCGTCGCGGTGATTGGTCAGGGGTGACCAGAAACCGTCCATCAGATGGCCATAGGCCTCGAATTCGATACCGTCGAGGCCCGCTGCCTGGCAGCGCTGGGCGGCGGCGGCATAGTCTGCCACGATGCGCTCGATGTCCCAGTCCTCTGCCGTCTTCGGGAAGGCGCGATGGGCCGGCTCGCGTACGGGCGAGGGCGCGAGCACCGGAAGCCAGTCCGCCTTGTTCCAGCCGGTGCGCCGGCCCAGATGGGTGATCTGGATCATCACCTTGCAGTCATACTGGTGGCAGTCGTCGGCCAGTTCCCGCAGCCATGGCACGATGGCGTCGTCATAGAGATGCAGATTGCCGAACGCGGCCGGACTGTCCCGGCTGACGATTGCCGAACCGGCCGTCATGGTCAGCGCCATGCCGCCCTTCGCCTTTTCGGCATGGTAGAGCCGATAGCGCTGCTTCGGCATTCCATCTTCGGAATAAGCCGGCTCATGGCTGGTCGACATGATCCGGTTTTTTAACGTCAGGTGCTTGAGCCGGTAGGGCTGAAGCAGGGGATCATTTCCGGGCTGGAACGTCATGCGTGGCTTGCCTTCAGGGTGAGCACGGCTGAAAGAAACCCATCCTGCCGGAGGAACAGTCCTTCATGCGCGACAGTCGCTGCTCAATTGACGGCATCGGGCAAATCTCTCTCCTTGCGTGCGACAAAATCCTGTAGCGCCTCTGCGATGCCGATGTCGAGCTTCGGTTCCTCATAGTCGGCCAGCATGTTGCGGGCCTTTTCAAGGCCGCGCGTATCATGGTCCTTCGCGCCTTCCGCCGTCCATTGCTCGAATGAATTGAAGTCCATCATGGTCGGCATGAAGAACGCCGACTCAAAGTGGTCGAGCGTATGCTTGGTGCCGAGAAAATGCCCGGCCGGGCCGACCTCGCGGATCGCCGCCATCGCATCCTTGAAATCATCGAACGAGACGCCGCCGGCATATTTGTACCAGCCGACCAACTGCTCGCAGTCGGTTGCGAATTTGGAGTAGCTGCAGGTGAGGCCGGCTTCGAGCCAACCCGCGGAATGCCAGATGTAGTTGGCGCCCGACAATATGGCCGCATGCATGAGCATGTTCGCCTCGTAGCCGGCCTGGGCGTCGTTGAGCTTGGATCCGACATGGAAGCCGGAGGTACGCCAGGGCAACTTGTACTTCCTCGCCAACGCGCCCATCAGATACATCATCTGGGCGGCCTCCGGCGTGCCGCCCATGGGCGCGCCGCTCTTCATGTCCACCGTAACCATGAACTGGCCATAGATTTGCGGCGAGCCCGGTCGCAAAAGCTGCGTGAACGCCAGTCCGGCCAGCGCCTCGGCATTGACCTGGGCTACCGCACCGACGGACGAGGCCGAGGTCGAAGCGCCGCACAACGCGAATGGCGCCAGTATGAGCGGCTGGTTGTGACGAGCATAGACCTTCATCGCATCCAGCATCGTTGCATCCCAGACGAGCGGGGAGTTGCAATTGGTGATCGACACCAGGACGGGATTGTCCTTGACGAACTCCTCGCCGAACACCAGCCCGGCCATTTCCATCGTGTCCTCGGCGCGCTCCCTGGAGGTCACGATGCCCATGAACGGCTTGTCGGAATGTTTCAGCGCCGAATGGATGATGTGCAGGTGGCGCTTCGGAACGGGAATGTCCATCGGCTCGCAGATGATCGAGCTCGACGAATGCAATGCCGGCGCCATATAGGCGAGCTTGTGGAAATTCTGCAGGTCCGCCAGCGTGCCGTAGCGGCGGTTGTTGTCCAGGTCGCGCACATAGGGCGCACCATACATCGGCACGAAGATTGAATTGTTGCCGCCGACCTTCACCGATCGCTCGGGATTTCGCGCGTTCAGTGTGAATTCGGACGGAATCTTCGAAACCAGGTCCATCACCAGGTTGCGGTCGAGGCGCACCCGCGTCTCGGAGACGTCTGCGCCGGCCTCTTTCCACAGGGCAATCGCCTCATCGTCGCGGAATTCGCACCCGACCTCCTCCAATATGGTGAGCGACTCGCGATGGATCAGTTCGACCGCCTCATCCGGGACGATCTCATACACAGGAATTTTCCGCACCAATGTCGGGAACGAGGCGACGGGCGCGGCCCGCATCGCCCGGCGCCCGACCCTGCCGCCGCCGCGGCGCGCTGGTGCCGGCGATTCCTGTATGGGGGTGGTTTCTGTCGTGGTCATGGTGGCTCTCCCTTGTTTCTAGGGAACCGCCTTCGCACCGGTTGTTCAAGCGAAATAGGAAGCCGGCTCGCTTGAACTGAACTCAAGGATCCCAGCGACACCAGCCAATCCCTGAGCAGCAAAGCCTGCGGGCTCAGGGGTCGTCTCGCACTCCAGGTCACGAAATATGATTGCTGTGGGGTAATCTCCGCGTCCGTCACCCGCACAAGATTGCCGGCTTCTATCAGCGGCGCGACCAGGCTCTCCCAGCCCAGGGCCACGCCCTGCCCGCTGCGCGCAGCCTGCAAGGCGATGACATAGCTGTTGAAGCGCCGGACATTGAGGTGCCGGCCCTTATAGCCGACGTCGCGTAGAAACTCGTCCCATGTGGTCCACGTCCAGTCTATTCCCTCTACGGACAGGAGTTGCAGCTTCGCCAGGTCGGCAACCGATTTTGCCGGGTACGCCTTGGCGAAGGCGGGGCTGGCCACCGGGAATATGCGATCCTCATATAGCTTCATCGCGATCTCGTCCGGCCATTCGCCGTCGCCGTAGCGGATGCGCAGATCCACATCCGGCCGGTCCAGTCCATGCGGATGATCCGAGATCACATGGTCTACCACTATGTCGTAATGCCGGTTCCAGAAGGCGCCCATGCGCGGCATCAGCCATAGATGGGCCATGGCCATGGTGCTGCCGAGCGTGGCGACCGCCTGGCCCCCGAGGGACTTGATCTGGCGGAATGTAGACGACATCCGCTCGAACCCTTCGCGTAGGGCATTGGCCAGGCTCTCGCCTTCGCGGGTCAGCTCAAGCGCCCGGTGGCGACGCAGGAACAGGGGTACGCCGAGCTCTTCCTCCAGCACCTTTACCTGCTTGGAGACCGCGCCCGGCGTGACGTTCAATTCGTCTGCCGCCTTGGTAAGGCTGAGATGGCGTGCTGCTGCCTCGAAGGCTGCCAGCGCAATCAAGGACGGCAGGCCGTAGAATCGACGGGCCATATCGCTGCTCCCAAACCCTTTTCGCCGGCAGTCTGGCTCAACCCCAAAGGAGCCTCATTCACATTGACTATTAGCCCTGCTTGCGTGTCGATGTGCAACTGCCGTCTTCCCTGCGAAGACGGTTCGACCCACAGCTATAGGAACTGAGCGCTGCCGCGGAGGCTCGGCGCGCCGGGAGGAAAGATGTCGGAACGGACCTTCAAGCGATTGTTCACGCCGGTCAAGCTGCGCGGAAGGACATTGCGCAACCGGATCGTATTCGGAGCGCACACGGCGAATATGGCGGTGGAAGGCCTGCCTACCGAGCGCCATGTGGCCTACTATGCCGAGCGCGCCATAGGCGGCGCTGGCATGATCGTGGTGGAACCGATGCCCGTGCATCAGGCGGCCGTGCTGACTCGCGGCAATTTCCGCCCGTGCGACGACAGCGTCATCCCGCATTTCCGCAAGGTTGCCGAAGCCATCCGGAGCAATGGCGCCGTCGCCATACAGCAGCTCTATCATGTCGGCCAGCATTCCGACTCGGACAATTCGTTCCATGCCGGCTGGTCCCCCTCTGGCCTGCCCAGCTATCACGACTCGGACGGCTCGCACCGGATGAGCGAAGCCGAGATCGAGGAAACGATCGACGGTTTCGTTCAGGCGGCCCGGCGGTGCCGGGAGGCAGGTTTCGACGGCGTCGAGGTCTGGGCAGCCTATCACTCCATGCTCGACCAGTTCTGGACGCCATGGTCAAACCGGCGCGACGACCGCTGGGGCGGAAGCCTGGAGAACCGCACGCGCATGAGCCGCGAGGTGATGAGTCGCATTCGTCGCGTGTGCGGCAACGATTTCATCATCGGCCTTGCAATCAATGACGAGCCGGACGTGGAAGTGGCGTTGAGCCGGGAGGCGTTGGCCGAAATCATCGAACGCCATGACCGCGACGAACTCATGGACTATGTAACCTGCGGCTCTGGCAGCTATTTCGACTTCCACAAGATCATGCCGACCTTCCTGTATCCCGAAAAGCTCGGCGCCGATCTTGCCTCGACGATCAGATCCACGGTTCGCCACGCGCTGGTCACGGCCGAGAGCCATATCCGCACGCCCGAAAATGCCGAAAGCGTATTGAGCGAAGGCCGTGCCGACCTCGTCTCGATCGTGCGCGGCCAGATTGCCGATCCTCATCTTGCCAACAAGGCGGCGGCGGGCCGACCGCAGGACATTCGCGGCTGCCTGTCCTGCAACCAGATGTGCTGGGGCAGGCGCTCGCGCGACTACTGGATAAGCTGCGTCGTCAATCCGTCCGCGGGCCGCGAATGGGAATGGGGCGGCGACCGCTTCACCCCCGCCGAGCGCCCTGGGCGCGTGCTCGTCGTCGGCGGCGGCCCGGCAGGGCTGGAGGCAGCCCGCGTGGCGGCCGAGCGCGGCCATCATGTCACCCTTGCGGAAGCTTCTGATCGCCTCGGCGGCCAGTTCCGCCTCGCTGGCATGCAGCCGCGCCGCGCACAGATCCTCGACCTGATCGAATGGTACGAGCGCCAGCTTTCCCGTCTTCAGGTGGACATACGCTACGGGCACTATATGGAAGCGGAAGACGTGGAACGTGAAGGCGCCGATCACATTGTCGTCGCAACCGGCTCGCTGCCGCCGGAAAGCCCGTTCCAGCGTGCGCTGCCGCAGTTTGATGCCATTCCGGGCGGAGGCGTGGCCCTGTCCGCCGAAGCGGTGATGGCGCGCGAGGCACGGCCAGGAAAGCGCGTTCTTTTGCTCGACGACGGCGGCAACTGGAAAGGTTGCGGCACGGCCTGGAGGCTCGCGGAAGACGGTCATGAGGTAACGCTGGTGACGCCGGATGCGCTCGTCGGCAAGGAACTGCAGCGCATGGCGGCCGACATGCCGCTGCGCCGCGCTCTCGTCCGCCTGGGGGTCCGCTTCATTACCGAAAGCGCCATCCTTCATTGGGACGGAAAGTCGGCCAGGATAGCCTCTCTGCTCGACGGACAGGAGCAGCAGGTGGAGGCGGATTCGCTCGTCTTCGCCGCAACCGGTTTTGCGGCAGACGATCTTTGCGTCGAACTGGAAAGGCGGGGCGTGGCGTTCAAGGCGATAGGCGACTGCACGGCCGCCAGGCAGGCTGCCTACGCCATACATGACGGACGCCGGGTCGCGCTTGCGCTTTGACCTTGCAGGTCCGGTGCCGCCTGGAAGGTGAACCCCGCCTGGAGCGGGGTTCACTCATTGCTAGACCCAATACCAGACCCAGACGCGTTGGCGGCGGCAGCGCCTCCGCCAGCGGCCATGTCTCCAGTACCGGCGGCAGACCCTTCTCCACACACGCCGACGGCGGCGGCGACGCCGACGATGATGGCCGTAGCGATGATCGATCAGTTCGACTTCGGGCTCATCACCAGCGGCGGCGTCCACCACGTCCAGCTCGTCCAATATGCCGGATCGGTTCGGGACACCGGCAACGGCGCTCGCGGGTTTCAGTGCCGTAACCACCGCTGCGGTTCCGGCCAGACCCAACACACCAGTAAGGAACGATCTACGGTCCATGGCTTTCTCCTGTATCAACGCAGGCGCCGCAGTCTTGATGCCCAAGCCTGAACGCGACCTGAACGGCCACGACTGCGCCCGGAATCGAAGGAAAAAGCCCGAAGGACAGGGATCTGTGAGATTATCGCCGTTGGTGGAGCTGAGGGGGATCGAACCCCTGACCTCATCATTGCGAACGATGCGCTCTCCCAGCTGAGCTACAGCCCCGTTCGGCGAATTGCGGCATTTATGGTGGGACACCGCTGGCTGTCAAGCGAGCAAATTCGGCACTTCGGCCCCTGCGGGCCGCGTGTTGCCCATGTCAGATCGAGAAGGCCTGCTCTTGCCGGTTTTCCAGTCAATGGCTAAATGTCGGCGACAATCGGAGAACGGTATGCTCGCCCTTATTCAGACCCTGGTGCTCGCACTGGACATCTACTGGTGGATCATCATCGCCTCGGCAGTGTTTTCCTGGCTCTATGCGTTCAACGTGGTCAATCCACGCAATCAGTTCGTTGGCACCGTGGGAAACGCGCTCTACCGGCTGACCGAACCGGCGCTGCGTCCGATCCGCCGCTTCATGCCCGACCTCGGCGGCATCGACATTTCACCGATAATATTACTTCTCGTCCTGTTCTTCCTGCGCCAGATCCTCATCACCACCGTGGCGCCGGTGCTGCTCGGCTAGCTTGAGATGGCCGAGCCGTTCCGGCTGCGCGAGGACGGGATCGACCTGTTCGTGCGACTGACGCCCAAGGCCTCGGCCGATGCACTGGAAGGCACCGGAACCACCGCGGACGGGAGCCGGCACATCAAGGCCCGGGTGCGCGCCGTACCGGAAAAAGGCGCGGCCAATGCCGCGCTTGAAAAGCTCCTTGCAAAAGCCCTGCGGGTGCCGGTTTCGACGGTAACGGTGGCCTCCGGCCCGACGTCGCGACTGAAGACAGTGCGGATAACGGGCGATCCGGCTCTTCTTGCGCAAGCGGCCGGACGGCTCGCGACGCCCGGCTAGGCTTTGCTCTTTGCGCGTTCGATAGCCTCAACAACCATCTTCTTGGCATAGGCCGCGTCGTGCCACCCGCCGACCTTGACCCACTTGCCGGGTTCGAGATCCTTATAGTGCTCGAAGAAATGCGCCACCTGGTCGAGCGTGATTTCCGGCAGGTCGGTATAGTTGAACACATTTTCGTAG
>QGUU01000352.1 GCA_003242525.1 Pseudomonadota bacterium
GATTTGCGGCAAGGTTTCGCCCGACAGGAATTCCTGCCGGTGAGTTGCGATGATTAGAGCAACGGCAGCCAGCGTGCCGAAGACGGCGATCGGAGCCATGCTGGCGGCAAATGTGCCATAAGGTATTTGCGACAGCCCCCCGATGATCATGTTCTGTGGATTGCCCGTCAGCGTGGCCACGCTTCCAATGTTCGAACACATGGCAATGGCGAGCAGGTAAGGCACGGGGTTGCGCCTCATGCGCAGCACCAGCTCCGTCACCAGCGGCGTCATCACCAGGCAGATCGTGTCATTGACCAGGAAGGCCGAGAGAAGGCCGGATGCGATGGCGACTGCGAACAACAGGGTGATGGGCAAGCGAACATGCCGGGCAATCGAAGCGTTTACGACGCGGAAGAAGCCCGAGCCGCGCAGGTTGGCGACCACGATCATCATGCCAAGCAGAAGCACGATCGTGTCGATGTCTACGGCCCGGTAGGCTTCCTCCGGTGTCAGCACGCCGAAACCAACCAGCAGGCTGCCTCCCAGAAGGGCGGCCCCGGCACGGTCGATGCGATAGTAGGGAAGCTTCCCGATGGCCACGACCACATAAGTGGCGACGAACACCACCAGGGTGAACGCAAGGGTGAGGTTGGCGCTCATTAGGTTCGGGACAACAGCTATGGGAATGCGAAAAGGCTATGGTTGCTGATGTTGCACGCCGGCGCGCGGCAGGCCAGAGCAATTTGCGGGCTCCGGCTCCTGTACGCCGCTTTCAGCCGTCTGATCCTAGCTGCCGCTCCAGCCAGGCAATCGTGGTGCCGACATCCGCCAGCATATACCGCGCTGCGGTCGGCCCGTTGGGCCTTACCCGGATCGAGATGCCTCCCAACTCATTGGCTGCCTCATAGCCCGGCTCGTCGGTCGTGTCGTCTCCGATGAAAACCGGCCGCCGGCCTGCAAACGGCCGCTCCATCATGAAGCGCCGAATGGCACTGCCCTTGATCGCCTCCAGCGGCATCAGCTCGAAGCCTATATTGCCATGCAGAAGCCGGTATCCTTGCGGCAGCCGGGCAAGCGCCTTTTCCACCAGTTCCGTGGCGCGGGAAAGAAGATGCGGGGCGGCGCGCGTGTGGACGCCCAGCACGGCGCCTTTGCGTTCGATATAGACGTTGTCTTCCGCGAACTCTGCCTCGAGTTCATCTGCAAGTGCTTCCAGATCCGCGGGAGTGCCCATGATCTCCACGGGCCCGCCAGGCACCAGGCGATGCTCCAGGCCGAACACTCCGGCCGCCGGCAGCTTCAGCGGAGCAAACAGCCGGTCCACGGTCGCGACGGGACGCCCGGTTACGAATGCGACGGCCCCGCCGAGCTTGCGTTCAAGCCCGGCAAGAAGATCACGCAGGCCGTCGCTGACGATGACGGCCTCGGGATGGTCCGCATAATCGAGCAGCGTGCCGTCAATATCGAGAAACAGGGCCCAGTCGCTGCCGTCCACGTCCGGCGCGGGCTGACCATGGTAGAGCGTCATCTCACGGCCATATACCGGCGCTCCGCAAGCGGAACGACATTACTGGGTGGCGGGGGCGCGCCTCTTTCGAGGTCCAGTTCGTCCCGTTTACGCAGGCGAGCAGCGTCCATCAGCATGGAGCCGGCCCAACGATAGACATTGTTGTCGGCGACGATCTCGCGCATGCGCCGCATGCGGCTGCATTGTTCTTCCGGCGCCATCATCAGGCCTTGAAGCATGGCCTCGGCCATCATCGCAGCATCGTACGGGTTGACGATCAGGGCTTCGAGCAGTTCCCGGGCCGCACCCGCAAAAGCGGAAAGCACCAGCACGCCCTGCTCGTCGTCCCGCGATGCGACAAACTCCTTCGCAACGAGATTCATGCCATCATGCAGGCTGGTGACCATGCACAAATCCGCCGCCCGGTAGATTTCATAGACCTGGCGCTGAGTGTGGTGCTCTGCAACCATCACCACGGGCTTGTAGCCGTCTCGGCCGTAGCGCTGGTTGAGGTCTTCCGCCAGGCGTTGGCACTCCTCATGCAACTGCCGATAGGATGTCAGCGTGCCACGGCTTGGCGCGGCCACTTGCAGGAAAGTCACCCGGCCGATCCATTCTGGATGGGTCGCGAACAGATGATCCAGCGCATGGAAGCGATCGAGAATGCCCTTCGTGTAATCCAGCCGCTCGACGCCGACGCAGAGCTTAACGCCTTCCGCGATGCCGTAGCGAGCAAATACTACCGCTCGACATTGGTCCGTAGGGGGCAACGAGCCCAGCAGGGCCGGCGGCCATTCGATGGAGATGGGATAGGCATGCACAAGGCTCGTCTGGCCGCCATAGGAGATTGCGGCATCTTCGCGCTCGATCCGGCTTTCCAGAAAGCGATCCACGCTCTCGATGAAATTATTACAGTGAAATTGTGTGTGGAAGCCGATGATGGAGGATCCCAGAAGCCCATCGAGGATCTTCTCCCGCCACGGGCAGATGCTGAAGACCTCCGAATTCGGCCAGGGAATGTGCCAGAACGTTATGACGATGGCTTGCGGCAGGCGCTCGCGGATCATGCGCGGCAGCAGGGCGAAGTGATAGTCCTGCACAAGCACGATCGGGCGTTCGTTGCGTGCCTCCGACACCACCGTATCGGCAAATTTGCGATTCACCGCCTCGTAAGTCTGCCAGTCGCTTTCGCGGAAAACAGGGCGCGTGAACGCTATGTGGCAGAGCGGCCATAGGCCCTCGTTCGCAAAACCGAGATAGTAGCCCTGATGCTCCTCTTCGGTCAGCCATACCCTCCGCAGCGTGTAGGATGGATCGTCCGGTGGCACCATGACACGATCGTTCTGGTCTACCATCAGCCTGTCGGCCGTGCCTCCGCCATAGGCGATCCATGTCCCCGCACATGCCCGGGTGATCGGCTCAAGTGCCGAAACAAGCCCGCTTGCCGGAACGACCAGTTCCACCTTGTCTCCCTTCAGGTCGTGAATGTAGGGTTCGCGGTTGGACACGACGATCACTTGGGCGTCGGGCAGTTCCTCCGCCAGGATTCGGCGTACGGTGGCGGGCGTCCACTTCACCAGCGCGGCGCTGGCGGAGTTCCCGTTCTTCTCGAATTCGCGCAGAAGCCTGCGCTCCGGCTCGGCCGGCGGGAGCTTCTCCACCACACGACGACGGTTGCGCCGGACCGAGGCGAGCACTGCCGCAATCGAAAAGACGAGACTCGTCATAACCAAGGCCCAAAGGGCTGAAGTTGAAGAGAAGAACCCGAGATTGTCACCTGTCATGCGTGTTACGCGCCGGTTCTGTACCCGGCGTCCAATCATTGTTCTTGAACGTGATCGCGGCCTTGCCGCTACGCTCCGGCAACGTTTCAGAGCGGCTAGGGTTCCGCTTTTCACGTCCTCACGATCAGAGGAACCACGCCCTCGTGGCGGTCGGCCAGAAACGCCGCGACGCGTTCGCCGACCCTCTCGAAGAAAAGATCGACCGACTGGTTGCCGACCGCCAGGTGCCGTATCGTGATGCCGTCTATGCCGACCGGTAGCCGGGGTTGCGCGACGTGGATTTCCTGCTTCCAGCCGTCCACTTCAACGCCGAGACAGGCCTGCATCAGCATGAAGGCCGCTCCCCCGGACCATGCCTGGGGAAGGCACGCGACGGGGGAGG
>QGUU01000353.1 GCA_003242525.1 Pseudomonadota bacterium
CTTTTTTCCGCGGCAGCGTCAGGTTTGTATAAAAGACAGGGGGGCTCGGCCCGGGACGGCGGTGGTCACCTTGCAGGACCTTGAAACCATGCGGGCGGACTTCACCGTGCCCGAGCAGCAGCTCCCGCTTCTGAAGATTGGCCAGACGGTGAAGCTCGGCTTCAACACGGGCGACCTGCCGTTCAGCGGCAAGATCACCGGCATCGATCCGAAGATCGATCCGGCGAGCCGCCTTGTGTCCGTCCGTGCGGAGGTCGCAAACCCCGAAGGCAAGCTGACACCCGGCCAGTTCGTGCAGGTGCGGGTGGAGCTGCCCGAGGAAAAGGGCGTGATTGCCCTGCCGCAGACGGCTCTTACCTCCAGCCTGTACGGCGACTACGTGTTCGTCGTGCGGCCCAAGGCCGAGTCGGCCGAGGCTGCGCCCGAAACGTCCTCTACGGGGTCGGAAGCGGCAGCGGCAGAGGCTGCGCCCGAACAAGAGCAGGACAAGCCGGAACTCGTGCTGGCGCAGGTCTTCGTGAAGCCCGGACGCCACAATGAGGGACTGATCGAAATCCTGAGCGGCATAGCGGAAGGCGACGAAGTGGTTACGGCCGGCCAGAACCGGCTCTTCCACGGCATGTCGGTGGTGGTCGACAATACGATCGACCCGTCAAAGCCGCGCGAAGATCAGGCGGCGCAGCAATGAACATTTCAGACATCTTCATCCGTCGTCCGGTTCTGTCGACGGTGCTCGGCGCCCTGATCCTGCTGCTCGGCGTGCAGGGCATCTTCAACCTGCAGATTCGCCAGTATCCGGAAGTCGAGGAGACGGCGATCACGGTCACGACCGCCTATCCCGGCGCCAGCGCCGACCTGATCCAGGGCTTCATCACCGCGCCGATCGCGCGTGCCGTGTCCTCGACCGAGAATGTCGACTACGTCACCTCTGCCAGCCGGGCCTCGCTGTCCACCGTGACGGTGCACATGAAGCTCGGTTCGAACCCCGACGTTGCATTGACGGAGGTGCTGTCCAAGGTGCAGGGCGTGCGCGGCCAACTGCCTCAGGATGCCAAGGATCCGGTCATCGTCAAGGGCACCGGCCAGCAGTTCGCGATGATGTATCTGTCGATGCAGAATCCGAACATGACGCCCGAGCAGCTTACCGAATATATCGAACGCGTGGTGCGGCCGCGCATGTCGACCGTGGAAGGCGTGGCTGACGTGCAGATTTTCGGCGCAGCCGACTATTCCATGCGCGTGTGGATCGACCCCGTCAAACTTGCGGCGCGTGGCGTGACGGCATCCGAAGTGCTGACTGCGATCACCAATTCGAACTTCCTTTCCGCCCCCGGCAAGATCGAGAACGACTATACGACCTCCTCGATCACGGTGTTCTCGACGCTGCAGTCTCCGGATGCCTTTGCCGCGCTTCCGCTACGCTCCGATAACGGTCAGGTAGTGCGTTTGCGTGATGTGGCGCACGTGGAGCTTGCGGCCGAGAACACGGATACGCGCGTCAATTTCAACGGCAAGCCCGGCACATTCCTCGCCATCTTCCCCACGCCGGCGGCCAATCCGCTGACCACGGCCGAGGCTATCCACAAGATCGTTCCGGATATCCAGGCGTCCCTGCCGACCGGCATGACGATCGAAATCGTCTACGACTCGACCGAACAGATTTCGGCATCAATCGAGGAAGTGTACAAGACCATCGGCGAGGCCGTGCTCATCGTCGTGGTGGTGATACTCCTGTTCCTCGGCTCGTTCCGCTCGGTCCTGATGCCGATCGTCACGATTCCGCTGGCACTGATTGGCGTCTGCTTCCTGCTGTTCACCGCGGGATATTCAATCAACCTGCTGTCGCTGCTGGCAATGGTGCTGGCCATCGGCCTGGTGGTCGACGACGCCATCGTGGTGGTGGAGAACATTCACCGCCACATGGAAGAGGACAAGATGCCCGCCATGCAGGCGGCGTTCAGCTCCATGCGCGAGATTTCATCGGAAGGAACCCCCATGCACCTGACAGTGGCCGCGGGATTTGCCCCCCTTCCCTTCATGGCGGCCCCCCGGGCGCGCTGTTCCGCGAATTCGCCATGACTCTCGCTGGCTCCGTCATAATTTCCGGCGTCGTGGCCGTCACCATCACGCCGATGATGTCGGCGCGCATCCTCAAGTCCGGCAATCCCAGCCGCTTCCAGCGCATTGTCGATGCCGCGTTCGATCGTGTCGAGCATCTCTACGAAAAGCTGGTCGCCGGGTCGCTGAAGTACCGGCCTGTCACGCTGCTGATCGTGGTTGCGCTGGTGGCGCTGACGGGCTTCATGTTTCTCAAGACCTCGAGCGAGCTTGAGCCGGAAGAAGACCAGGGCTTCCTGCTTTCGCTGGTGACCGCGCCGCGCTACGCAACGTCCGATTACACGGAAAGCTACGTCAACCAGATCCTCGGTCTGGTGTCCGACATTCCGGAGACGCGGGCCGTGTTTGCCGCAACGGCCTTCGGTGGAGACACGTCGCAGGCGTTCGTCGGCTTTGCTTTCAAGGACTGGGCAGACCGCACCCGCTCGCAGAAGGAACTTCAGCAGGACATACAGGGCAGGCTGACCAAGGTGGCCGGCGTCGAAGCCTTCGTCTTCGCGCCGCCGACGCTGCCCGGCTCTGGCGGCGGCTTGCCGATCTCGCTTGTGATCCGCTCAACGGCCAGCGCCGACCAGGTGTTCCAGGCCGCAGAGGAGATCAAGCAGAAGGCGCAGGCCTCCGGCAAGTTCATCGTCGTGCAGAATTCGATGTCCTTTGACGCGCCCCAGGTGACGGTGACGATCGACCGTGACAGGGCCGCAGCACTGAACCTGCCGGTGGCCGAAATCGGCCGCACGCTCACGCTGCTTGTCGGCGGCGTAGAGGTGTCGCAGTTCGACAGGGAATCCAACAGCTACGATGTCATTCCCCAGGTGCCGCAGCAATTCCGCGACAACCCTGAGAAGCTCGGCGACTATTTCGTACGCAGCGTAACCGGCGAGATGGTGCCGTTGTCGGCGGTCGTACGCATTTCGACGAATGCCGCACCCGCTGCGATCGAACAGTTCAACCAGTTGAACTCTGCCACCATATCGGCGCTGCCGCTGCCAGACGTGACGACTGGCACGGGTCTGCAGACCCTCGAAGACCTGGCTCGGGAAAGCCTGCCCAACACGTTCTTCATCGATTATTCCGGCCAGTCCAGGCAGGAAAAGGAACAGGGCAACACGATCCTGATCGCCTTTGCCGCTGCCATTCTGGTCATCTACCTGGTGCTGGCGGCACAGTTCGAGAGCTTCCGCGATCCGCTCATCATCATGATGGCTGTGCCCCTCTCGATTTTCGGCGCCATCCTGCCGCTAAATCTCGGCCTCGGTACGCTCAACATCTACACGGAGGTCGGCCTCATCACGCTGATCGGGCTCATCACCAAGCACGGCATTCTGCTGGTGGAGTTTGCGAACCAGCAGAGGGAGAGTCACGGCATGCGCCGTCGCGACGCCATCGTCGCCTCGGCCAAGGTGAGACTGCGTCCGATCCTGATGACGACGGCCGCCATGGCGCTCGGCGTCGTGCCCCTCATCACCTCCAGCGGGGCAGGCGCGGCCGCGCGCTATTCGATGGGCCCGGTTCT
>QGUU01000354.1 GCA_003242525.1 Pseudomonadota bacterium
GTCGTGAACTACCAATCCCTGAAGCCGGCCCTCCCGGCGCCATGCCGCTGCATGGCTTTGACATATCAAAGCATATAGAACGTGTGGCGCAATCATTCAAATTAAAGCCGGCCGTGCCTATCTGAGCGGAAAGGGCTGGCCAGCCCGCTCACAAGGTAACCGGAACTTGCGCTCCTTTGTCCTTCCCGTGTTCATATTCGCATTGCCGCTTCTGGAAATAGCCGGCTTTGTCGTGGTCGGCCGGCAGATCGGCGCCCTGGCGACGGTGGGGCTGGTCCTGGTCTCGGCGATGGCGGGCTTGATGCTCCTGCGCCATCAGGGGCTTGGCGTGATGGGCCGCGCGCGCGCCGAGATCGAGGTTGGCCGCGACCCGTCCCGCCAAATTGCCCATGGCGTCATGATTCTCCTGGCAGCCTTCCTGCTGATCGTCCCGGGCTTTCTCACCGACATTGCGGGGCTGCTCCTGTTCATCCCGCCTGTGCGCGATCTTGCCTGGAACCTGGTGAAGCGCCGGATCACGGTGGTAAGCAGTTTCGGCTTCGGCGCGTCACGCCGCGAAGGACGCACCATAGATCTCGATGCCGAGGACTTTTCGCGCCACCCAAATCCGGAATCCCCCTGGCGGCGCCTGCGCGACGACTAGACCGCCAAAACCTTGTGTTGGCGTGCGCGCCGTGATAGCCAACCGGCAACCTACAGCCGGGCCCCAGCGGTCCTGCTAGACCGCATTCGCAAAGGGGAAAAAGGCTCATGGCCGAGAACAACGAGGCACAAGCAGGCGCTGCAACCAAGGGCAACGGCGCCCAGCCCACGCTTAACGTGCTTGCACAATATGTGAAGGACCTGTCCTTCGAAAGCCCCGGTGCGCCGAACTCGCTGCGTGGCCGCGACAAGGCCCCAGGCATTGCCATCAACGTCAATGTCAGTGCCAACCCGCTATCGGACAAGCAATTCGACGTCCTGCTCACGCTGAACGCCAAGGCCTCCTTCGACAAGGAAGTGCTGTTCAACGTGGAACTCATCTATGGCGGCGTCTTCAACATTACCGGATTTCCGCAGGAACACATGCTGCCCGTTCTTTTCATAGAATGCCCGCGCCTGCTGTTCCCGTTCGCACGCCAGATCATCGCTGACGCCACGCGCAATGGCGGCTTCCCGCCCTTGATGCTGGATCCCATCGATTTCGCCCAGATGTTCCAGCAGAAGCTGGCCGAAGACCAGGCGGCAGCCAAGGTAAAGGCGAGCTGATTGCTCGCCAGTCGGCAATTCACCAGAATCAATCCCTGACAAAGGCCGGTCCTTGGGGCCGGCCTTTGGCCACCATGCAGCGTCTGGCAATCAGGCGGACCGGCTTTAGGCTGCGTGCTGCTGAACTGGAAGGAGCCTGCGGGCGGTGCCCACCAGCCCCGGGGCTGGTGCAAATCAACCGGTTGCCTGCTCAAGAGTGAGGCGGCGCCAGAGCGCGTTCTCGCCCAGCGATTCCACCATCCTGGCATGGGCGGCGCGTTCCGCTTCCGTAAGGCGAGGCGGCAGCGGCGCCGGACGCGCGCCTATGACGATTTCGACGGACGTGAATTGCCCCGTTTCCGGGGTGGTCGCCACCGCATCGAGAATCAGCGCCGCCTGCTTGCCGCCGATCAGCTCGATATAGACTTCCGCCAGCAGTTCCGAGTCGAGCAGCGCGCCATGCTTGGTACGCCGGGTGTTGTCGATGCCATAACGACGGCAGAGCGCATCAAGCGAATTGGGCCCCATCGGATGCTTGCGCCGAGCCAGGGCGAGCGTGTCGACGACCCGCTCCGGGCCGATGGCGGGGTGGCCCAGTCTCGCGAGTTCAGCATTGATGAACGAGATGTCGAAACCGGCATTGTGGGCGACCAGTTTTGCGCCGTCGATGAAGGCAAGGAAGTCCCCCGCGATCTCGTGGAAGCAGGGTTTTCCAATCAGATGCTCCGCGGTTATCCCGTGCACAGCCTGCGCCTCGGCGTCGATCTGACGGCCCTGCGGATCAATGTAGTGATGGAACGTCCGGCCGGTCGGGAATCGGTTGACCAGCTCGATACAGCCAAGCTCGATGATGCGGTCCTCACGCGGGTCGAGGCCGGTCGTTTCAGTATCAAAGATGATTTCGCGCATCGATTCGCTCCAGGCGCGAGGATGACTGCCCCGAGGCGCCGGCGCAAGAATCAGGGGCGAGCTTGCTGCCCTTTATCCCCGATGAGCCTGTCAATAATGGCAAGGATCTGGGCGTGGGTTGCCTCGAACTCCTTCCCCGTATCAATCACGAAATCGGCAAGGCGGCGCTTCTCGGCGTCCGGCGTCTGGCGGGCAAGGATCGCCTCGAACTTTTCCGGCGTCATACCCGGTCGGGAAAGGACACGCTCTCGCTGGATTTCAGGCGCGGCGCTGACAACGGCGACCTTGTCGACGCGATCACGCCCTCCGGTCTCGAACAGCAGTGGAATGTCAAGCACGACCAGCGGCGTGCCGGCAGCGCGATGGGTGGCAACAAAGGCATCGGCATGGGCGCGCACCAGCGGATGAACGATCTCTTCCAGCCTCTTGAGCGCGGCCTTGTCACCGAGCACCCTTGCGGCCAGCTTCGCGCGGTCCACCACTCCATCCACCACAACGCCGGGAAAGGCTGCCTCGATCAGTGGCGCCGCCTGGCCTGCATAAAGCAGGTGTACCGTCTCGTCAGAATCATGGACCGGCACACCGGCCTCGGCAAACATCTTCGCCGCCGTTGACTTGCCCATGCCAATGGAGCCGGTGAGGCCGAGTATGATCATGGAAGAAGCACCATCATTCAGCCTTCAGATCGGCCACGACCAGGGCCCGCAGCTCGGGCGTCACTTCGGGGCGTCTGCCGAACCAGCGTTGGAAACCGGGTACCGCCTGATGCAACAGCATTCCCAGGCCATCGACTGTTTTCAGCCCCCTCGCGCCTGCCCGTGCGAGCAGGGGCGTCTCCAGCGGCGCATAGACGATATCCGTGACGATGGCATGTGCCGGCAGGAAGTCAGGATCGGCCGGAAGCACCTGCGCATCATTCTTTCCTGCCATGCCGAGGGAAGTGGTGTTGACGAGAAGCCCCGCATCCGCCAGCAGGTCCGGCACCGCTTTCCCGTGCGCCGTGACGCCGCCGCCAAAACGGTCGCGCAATTCCTCTGCGCGCGAAATCGTGCGGTTGATGATTCGAATATCGCCGATGCCGCGCTGCCGGAGCGCGTGAACCACGGCCCGAGCAGCACCCCCAGCGCCGAGCACGACGGCTGGCCCGTTCCGGTCCCAGCCCGGCGCAAATTCATCCAGATTGGCCGCGAAGCCTTCCGCATCGGTATTGCCGCCGGCCAGAGCACCATTTTCGAACCACAGCGTGTTGACTGCCCCTATCATTTCGGCAGCGGCGTCGCGCCGGGCGACCGCGGCAAAGGCGGCTTCCTTGTGCGGTATCGTGACGTTACCGCCCACAAAGCCGCGTTCTGACAGAGTGGAGAGAAAGCCCTCGAAATCCGAAGGCGCCACGTCCATTGCCTCATAAGTGCCGGAAATACCATAGCGGCGCAGCCAATATGCATGGATCTTCGGCGAGCGTGAATGGGCGATGGGGTGGCCGACGAC
>QGUU01000010.1 GCA_003242525.1 Pseudomonadota bacterium
AAAAAGCGGGAAACCGTAATTTGTTCGGTCTTGGTGGCTTGGGAATTTGTAATAGGAACCGGGCGTCCGCCATGCGCCATAGCCCCGGATAATGCCGCTCTCCTCCAGCCGGCGCACCCGCCTGAGGCAGGGCGGGGCGGAGATGCCCACCCGCCGGGACAGTTCCACATTGGTGATGCGGCCATCCGCCTGCAATTCGCGCAGGATTTTCCAGTCGATGGCGTCTAGTTCGGCTTTGATCGGCATTGCCTTCCCGCCCGCAAGATTCTTTCGCTTCTGTCCTTAAACGAGTTTTGGCCATGCGCCAGCCCCGGCGCTGAAAATCTGCAAGCCGGCGCGAGTGGCGGGCCGGCGCAGCTTTCCGGGGACACTGCCGAAGCGTTCTTGCTGGGGAGGCGGGCAGCACATACATTACCGTCGATCGTTTCCTGCCGCCGCCGGGCGGCCACAATCGGGGACCTCGATGACCACCAAGCACGCCCCTGTCCTCATCATAGGCTCCGGTCCGGCCGGCTACACGGCTGCGATCTATGCCGCGCGAGCCATGCTCAAGCCGGTGCTGGTCGCCGGGCTGCAGCAGGGCGGCCAGTTGATGATCACCACAGATGTCGAGAATTATCCTGGCTTTGCCGAGCCGGTGCAGGGGCCTTGGCTCATGGGCGAAATGCTCAAGCAGGCCGAGAATGTGGGCGCCGAAGTCGTCAACGACATCATCACGGAGGTGGATCTCGATGTGCGCCCCTTTGTGGCCAAGGGCGATTCCGGCACGACCTATACCGCCGATGCGCTCATCATCGCCACCGGCGCGCAGGCCAAGTGGCTCGGCATTCCTTCCGAACAGACCTTCATGGGCTTCGGTGTTTCTGCCTGCGCCACTTGTGACGGCTTCTTCTATCGCGGCAAGGATGTCGCGGTGGTTGGCGGCGGCAACACCGCTGTCGAGGAGGCGCTTTATCTCGCCAACCTTGCAGGTACGGTGACGCTCATCCACCGGCGCAGCGAATTCCGGGCCGAACGTGTCCTTCAGGAGCGCCTGTTCGCGAAGGATAATGTGCGCATCATCTGGGACACGGTGGTGGACGAGATCACCGGCCGGCCTGGCCAGGCGCCCATGCCACCCTCGGTAGAAGGATTGAAGCTGCGCAATGTCGTGACCGGGCAGGAAAGCCTGCTCAAGGTCGATGGCGTGTTCGTGGCAATCGGCCATGCTCCGGCCGTGGAGCTCTTCGCCGGAAAGCTGAAGCAGAAGCCGAACGGCTATCTCTGGACTGAGCCCGGCTCGACCCGCACCAGCCTGCCCGGGGTCTTCGCCGCGGGCGACGTTGCTGATGATGTCTACCGCCAGGCCGTTACCGCGGCCGGCCTTGGCTGTATGGCTGCCCTGGACGCCGAGAGATACCTTGCCGGCCTGGAGGTGCACCGCGAAGCGGCTGAATGACGCAGTTTGAAAATTAGCGGAGAAAGGTCGTCTAGAAGCCTGATTCTGCATTAAAAGCGCCAAACGAAAAGAGGGGAACCCATGGCGTTGGATTGGGACAAACTACGCGTGTTTCACGCTGCGGCGGAGGCTGGGTCGTTCACGCATGCGGCCGAGACACTTCATCTGTCCCAGTCGGCTATCTCGCGCCAGGTCAGCGCGCTGGAGCACGATGTCGGCGTGCCACTCTTCCACAGGCATGCACGCGGACTCGTGCTCACCGAGCAGGGCGAAATGCTCTATCGGACGGCGCACGACGTGCTGATGAAGCTGGAGTCAATCAAGAGCAAGCTGGCGGAAACCACGGAACGGCCCACCGGAGTCCTGCGCGTCAACACCACCGTAGGGTTGGGGACGGGCTGGCTCACCGAACGTGCCAAGGAATTTCTCGACCTCTATCCCGAGATCAACCTGCAATTGGTGCTCGCCAATGAGGAACTCGATCTTACCACCCGGCAGGCGGATTGCGCCGTACGCTTGAGGCAACCGCAGCAGCCGGACCTGATCCAGCGCCGCCTGTTCACGGTGCATCTGCACGTATTCGCTGCACAGTCCTATCTCGATCAGTTCGGCGTGCCAAAGACCGTCGCCGATCTCGACAATCATCGGATCGTAACTTTCGGCGAGCCGGTTCCCAGTTACCTCGCGGGCCTCAACGCATTGGAAACCGTGGGGAAGCCGGATGGCGAGAAACGCACTTCCGTCTTGCAGATCAATGACCTGATGTCGGTGCGGCGCGCCGTGCGGCGTGGCGTCGGCATAGCGATGTTGCCAGACTATATGGCTGGCAAGGATAGTGGCCTCGTGCAGATTCTGCACGAGCTTGAAGGGCCGTCGTTCGATACGTTCTTCGTCTATCCGGACGCGATGAAGAATCAGGCAAAGCTCAAGGCGTTCCGCGATTTCATCTTCGCAAAGGCGCGAAACTGGGCATATTAGCCGGTGCATTTATTCGTTCCGCGCACGCAATTCGGGCTGCTTCAATCGATTTGATGCCCGTTTTCTGGCCCTATGCGCATTAAAGAGGCATTGGACCACAGGCCATGCCTTTTTGCATGTGTGCATTGCAAAATAGCTGCTTGTTTCGGAGGCAGTATGCGCCCATATAGGGGTCATCTCCTGGGCGCGTTCTCCTCCCATTAGCGTCCACGAGTGTTCCCCTCTGGAGGTTTAGCCTTAATCGGCACTTCCATTAACTTCAGCCGGATCTTCCTGGATCCGGCTTTTTTCTGCCTGGGGGCAAGCCTGGGCCCGCCAGCGCACGGCCTCCTGCCGTTTCCATTCCAGCCCTCGGGTCGATTCCTGCAGAATGTGAATATGTAACGGTGACGTGTAACATGCGGTAACGTTCCGTTTCCGCCGGTTGCCAGCTATCTTAGGCTAGGACGCGGTCAGGTGCCGCGGGAGATGGGGGCATCACCCGCGCAGCCGGGCTCAGGCAACGGCCGCGTCCATCGGATTCTCGCGAGGGCGTGGCCGAGGCGGCGGACCTGCCGTTTTCCTCCCCGGAAACGGTCCGCGACAACGGCGTCCGGATAGTGCCGGACGCCGTTTTTTCAAAGCGTCATGCGGCCTTGCCTGCGGCGTTCAATACCTCGTCGGCCAGCCGTCCCGTCAGTTCGGCCATGTGGTCGAAGGTGGCGCTGTAGCTGGCCACGCCGGCAGTTGCCGAGCGCAACTCGATGATGAGGTCGCCCATCTCGGCCTGAGGCATCGTTGCTTCCACCACGTCCCAGCCGGGCCAGCCTGGCCTCGCGTCGTAGCCGAGGATCTGGCCCCGGCGTTGGGGTATCAAGGCGATGATCCTTGCCGTGGCGTCGGAAGGCGTGACGATCTCGACCTTCATGATCGGCTCCAGAAGCACGGGAGAGCACTGCGCCATGCCTTCCTTCATGGCCAGCTTTGCGGCCATCTGGAACGCCATGTCGGACGAATCCACCGTGTGGTAGGAGCCGTCCGAAAGGTTGACCGCAATGTCGACGACGGGGAAGCCAAGCGGCCCGCATTTGAGATATTCGCGCACGCCCGCCTCGACCGAGGGGATGTATTGCTTCGGCACCACACCGCCACTGATCGTATCGGTGAATTGGAAGCCTGAGCCGCGCGGCAGGGGCTTGATCTGCAGGACCACATCGCCGAACTGGCCGTGGCCGCCAGACTGCTTGCGATGACGGCCGCGCTGCTCGATCGACTTGCGGATCGTCTCGCGGTAGGGCACGGCCGGCACGCGACCTTCCACGGCTATCTGGTTGCGGCCTTCCAGGCGCTCGCGAATGACGCGCAAATGCATCTCGCCATGGCCTGACAATACCGTTTCCGCCGACTCCTGGTTGTGGTGGAGGGTGAGTGAGGGGTCTTCCTCGGCCAAACGCTGGATGGCGGCGGTCATCTTGACGTCGTCCTTGCGTTCCTTGGGCCGGAGCGCGAAAGCGTAGACCGGTTGCGGCGGCGTGAGAGTG
The DNA here is from genome assembly GCA_003242525.1 of Pseudomonadota bacterium. GTDB lineage: Bacteria > Pseudomonadota > Alphaproteobacteria > Rhizobiales > Rhizobiaceae > Mesorhizobium. The sequence goes on from QGUU01000010.1 coordinate 3,937, forward strand.
ACGAAAGGTTTCATGCCGCCCTTGGCGGATGTCAGCGTGTCGCCGGTCGCGACCGGTTCGAGCTTGCCGAGCGCCACGGTTTCTCCGGCTGCAGCAGAAGGCTGTTTTGTCTGGTCCTTGCCGAGCATTTTGTAGATGCCGGAGACTTTCACCGTCTGGCCGTCCTTCAGGAAGAGCTCCGCGCCGTCATCGAGCCGGCCAGACATGACGCGCGAGACCGAAAGCTTGCCGCCATGCATGGTGTGGATCGTCTTCATCACCTGCAGGATCGTGGCGTCGCCATCGGGCATCCCAAGCCGCCGGCGGGTGGCCTCGATATCAGGGGCATCGTGACGGATCGCTTTCAGCAACCGGAGCACGCCGTTGCCCTTCTCGGCAGTGCCGATCAGCACGGGCGTGACGACGCCCTCACGCAGATCGGCGGATAGATTGTCGAAAACCGCGTCCTTGGGCGGCTCGATCTCTTCCAGCAGTTGCTCCATAAGCTGATCGTCGTGGTCGGCGAGCGTTTCGAGCATGGCGAAGCGGGCTTCGGTTTCGCGCGCCTTCTCGTCGCCTGGTATTTCTATGACTTCGCTCTCCGCATATTCGCGATAGACGTAAGCCCGTTCCAGGGCCAGATCGATCGAGCCGATCACGATGCCGTCGTTGCGTAGCGGAATTTGCCGCAACAGTAACGGAACCGAACTGGTCGGCTGCAACATTTTGAGCGTTTCGCGTATGCCGGCCGACGTCTTGTCCAGCTTGTTGAGGAACAGCAGGCGCGGAATGCCAAGATCGTCCAACCTTCGCATGATGAGTTGCAGGGAGGGGATCTTCTTTTCGTCCGCTTCTGCGACAACGACAGCCACGTCGCAAGCTGCGAGCACCGGCTCGGCCTCGAAGGAGAATTCTATCGAGCCGGGGCAGTCAACGAAGGTCAACGTGTCGCCCATGAATTCAGTGGTGGCGAATACGGCTTCGACGCTCATGGCGTGCGCCCGCGCCTCGGGTGAGTGATCGGACACGGTGTTGCCGGAAGAAACGGAGCTCTGGCGAGGGATGGCGCCCGTTCGGGCAAGGATGGCTTCGAGAAGAGTCGTCTTACCGCTTGAGAAGGGACCGACTATGGCAATGCATTTCGGTCCCGTACGTCGTCCTCCGGCGCGATTTCCCATGGCTGACCTCCACTCGCGTTTGCAAGGTTTGGCCAGCAGAACCGGCGGTGCTTGCCGACCGCACCCGTTTTGCGGCGGCCGGCCTTCGGCCGTCGCGAGCGGTCTTCGACCTGCTCACTTGCATCGTCCCATGGCTTGGCGCGGCGGGCAAGAGAAATAGAACGGAGACCTGCGCCGCTCCTGGGACGACCATTCTTCCCCAAGTTTCCTCTGGAAGCGACAATGAGTGTCGCAATATGGCGCCAGGCCAACATTGGTGGCCGGCACATTCAAGATGAGAGGTACAGGCTGTAATCGGGAGGAACGATAGCCAATGTCAACAGAACTCGACCATCTGAGCCGTCTCGTTGCCAAGGGGAAACTGTCACGACGCGATTTCCTCGGACGGGCATCGGCGCTGGGTGTCGGCGCGCTTGCAGCCAACACGCTGCTTGCGCGGGCAGCCAGCGCTGAAGGGCCAAGAAAGGGCGGTACGCTTAAGGCCGGCATGGTCGGCGGCGGAGCTACAGACAGCCTCGACCCCGGCAGCTGGACCAACCAGGTTCCCTATACGTTTGGCCGTTGCTGGGGCGAACAGCTCTTGGACATTAGGCCCGATGGCAGCATCGAGCCTAAGCTTGCGGAAGAATACGACTCCTCGCCCGACGCGAAGGTCTGGACTTTCAAGATCCGCAAGGGAGTGACGTTCCACAACGGCAAGGAACTGACGTCCGAGGATGTAGTCGCGACGTTCGAGAGGCACGGTGATGCCAATTCCAAATCGGCGGCGTTGCCTTTCCTCAGCGAATTCGAGAGCGTGAAAGCTGACGGCGGCAATGTCGTCATCACGCTCAAGAACCCCAATGCCGACCTTCCTTACGTCGCGGCGGACTACCATTTGATGATCCAGCCGAATGGCGGCAGGGACAACCCCACAGAAGGCATCGGTACCGGTCCTTACAAGGTGGCCGTCAACGAGCCCGGCGTGCGCCATATCGGCGAGAAGTACAAGGACTATTGGCGTGATGATCGCGGCCACGCCGACCAGGTGGAGATCATTGTCATCAATGACGCAACGGCGCGGGTGAGCGCCTTGCAAAGCGGGCAGGTGGACCTCATCAACCGGGTCGAACCGAAGATCGTGGACCTGCTGAAGCGCGCGCCAGGCGTGACCATCCGCAACGTGCCGGGCAAGGGTCACTACGTTTTCATCATGCATTGCAATACGGCGCCCTTCGACAACAATGACCTTCGGCTGGCGCTCAAATATGCGGTCGACCGCGAGGCATTGGTGGCGCGGGTGCTTGGCGGTTACGGGACCGTCGGGAACGACATGCCGGTGATGGGCGGCTATCCGCTGTTTTCAGACGACATTGAGCAAAGGCAATATGATCCCGACAAGGCTGCCTTTCATTTCAAGAAGTCCGGCCATTCCGGCCCGGTGTTGCTGCGCACTTCCGATGTGGCCTTTCCGGGTGCGGTGGATGCTGCGCAGCTTTATCAGCAGAGCGCCGCAAAATGCGGGATCACGCTGGAAATCAAGCGTGAACCGGGCGACGGCTATTGGAGCGAGGTGTGGAACAAGCAGCCCTTCTCCATGTCCTACTGGACCGGGCGTCCCACGCAGGATCAGGTCTACTCGGTCGCGTATCTGTCCAATGCCGAATGGAACGACACGCGTTTCTTCCGTCCGGACTTCGACAAGCTCATTCTGGAGGCGCGGGGTGAACTCGACGAGGCCAAGCGGAAGGCTCTTTACCGGCAGGCAGGCTTGCTCTTGCGTGACGAAGGCGGGGTAATCGTGCCAATGTTCAACAATTATCTCGATGCAAGCGGCCCCAGAGTCGGCGGATGGGCCGATGATCCCAACGGGGAGTTGATGGGAAGCTACGCTCTCATCAAATGCTGGGTGGAGGCCTGAGCGCAGTCGATTGACTGGAGAAGGTCAGCCACGGACCGTATCGCAGATGAAGAAGCCCGGCTCCGGCCGGGCTTCTTTTACTTCATATTGAATCGGTTATGTCGATCAGCTCAGGCTGGCCGTGAATCGCTGGATGCGGGTGCACGCTTCCTCCAGCAAGGCCTCTGAAGTTGCGTAGGAAATCCGGAAATTCGGTCCGAGCCCGAAGGCTGTACCGAACACCACTGCCACGCCCTCGGCTTCGAGCAGTTCCGAAGCGAAGGTTTCGTCACTGTCGATGACCTTGCCTTCCCTGGTCTTCTTGCCAATGAGGTCCGCACAGGACGGATAGACATAAAAGGCACCTTCGGGCGAGGGGCAGGAGATGCCGCGTGCCTGGTTGAGCATGGACACGACGAGATCGCGGCGAGCCTGAAAGACGGCCTTGTTCTTCCGCACGAAATCCTGCGGACCGTTCAGCGCTTCGACAGATGCCCATTGGGCAATCGTGCAGGCGCCCGATGTTTGCTGACCCTGGATCATGTCCATCGCCTTGATGAGTTGCAATGGCCCGGCCGCGTAACCGATGCGCCAGCCGGTCATGGCGTAAGCTTTCGAGACGCCATTCATGGTCAGCGTTCTATCGTAGAGATTCGGCTCGACCTCCGCGATGGTCCTGAAGACGAAGTCGCCATAGGTCAGGTGCTCGTACATGTCGTCGGTAAGCACCCAGACATGGGGGTGCCTCAGCAGCACGTCGGCAAGTGCTTTCAACTCCGCCTCGGTGTAAGCAGCGCCGGAAGGATTGGAAGGCGAGTTCAGGATGAGCCATTTGGTGTGCGGCGTAATCGCTCGCTCCAGCGCCTCGGACGTCAGCTTGAACCCGTTCTCTATGGAAGTGTCGGCAAAGACAGCCGTGCCCCCGCACAGCGCCACCATCTCCGGGTAGCTGACCCAGTAGGGGCGGGGGATCACCACCTCATCACCGGGGTTCAGGGTCGCCATAAGCGCATTGAACAGGATCTGCTTGCCGCCGGTGCCCACGATGGTCTGGGCGGGCTGGTAGTCCAGATTGTTCTCCCTCTTGAACTTCTTCGCGATTGCCTCGCGCAATGGCGGAATGCCCGAAACCGGTGGGTACTTGGTTTCGCCCCGCCGGATCGCCTCGATCGCGGCATTTTTGATGTTGTCGGGCGTATCGAAGTCCGGCTCGCCGGCGCCGAGGCCGATCACGTCACGTCCCGCGTTTTTCAGCTCGCGCGCTTTTTGCGTGACGGCGATGGTGGCTGAGGGCTTAACGCGCGAAAGGGCATCGGCGAGGAAGGCCATGTCGGGATGTCTCCTAAAGATGGCGCGGCCACTTCGGCCGCCGGCCTCTATTGTCGCATCGGGGGGCACAGTGCAAGCGGAGTCGAACCGCCAGGCCGACCGGTCTGCGACAGTGCTGCAACCTGCCGCCATTAACGGTCATAAAACCTTGCGCGGATAAACTCCCGCCGTCCCGTATCTCTTTGCGTGTGAGTGCTCGTGTCGCGCAGTATCGGCCTCTCCCACATCATTCGCCATGACGACGGCACCTCCACTGGAGTGTGGGGGCTGTATGTGCTCAAGAGCGCCTTCCAGCCGATCTTTGCCTTCCGGCAAGGAAAGCTTGCCGTGGCGGCCTTCGAAGGGTTGGCGCGCCCGTTCCGAGATGGGAAATCACAGCCGCCCGGCACCTTCTTTTCGACCTGCACAGCCGCAGACCGTCTGCACATAGAGACGCTGACGCGCACGCTCCATCTGCTCAACGCCGCCCATCTGCCCAAGGAGGCGGCGATCTTCGTGAACTTCGATCCGTCCGTCTTCGTCGATCGTGCCATTGCGGAAACGGCTTTGCGCGAGATGCGGCTGGTTCTGCATGAGGCAGGTATCGACGCCAGTCGTATCGTGTGCGAGGTTACTGAACAGCGCACCGCGACCCTCGATGTCCTGTTTCAGTTTGTTCAGGCATTGCGAGCGGATGGCTTCCGCATAGCGGTAGACGACTACGGGTCGGACGATTCCGACATCAGCCGCATCAAGGATTTCAGGCCGGATATCGTCAAGTTCGATGCGCACTGGATCGCGCAGCTCATGGATTCCAGTGCCGGCTTCGCTCTCCTGAAGACGATGGTGCGTACCTTCGAAGACCAGGGCACCCGCACAGTTTTCGAGGGCATTGAAGAGAGCTGGCATCTCGATCTTGCCGAAAGGGCCGGTGTCTCGATGGTTCAAGGCTTTGCACTCGCGCGCCCGGAGGTGGCGCCGACTAGTTTCCACCTTTTGACGGAGACGCCGGCACCACTCATATCGGCGCCGCCGGACGAGATGCTTGCGGCCGATGGCCCCGCCACCCGAGGCAGGAGTACCAGAGTCTTTGGCCGGCGGATGGCGTCATGAACCAGCGGCAACACGTCCTTTGCGACCTCGCAGCAGCAATCCGCGCCGATGAGGTTGGGCTGGAATACGGCGTCTACGGCGACTATCGCCTGCGCTGCACCTGCCAGCCAATCTATTCCGTCGAGGCCAATCGGCTCAAACCCGTTGCGGTAGAAGCGTTCATGGAGGCGCATCGCGCAGGCGAGGTCGTGCCTTGGCAGGAATTCTTCTTCCAATTGCCCGAAAGGGACCGGCCGTTCGTGGAGAGCCTCTACAGGGCGCTGCATATACGCAACTATTTCCACATCGGGCTGGACGGGGGAGATCTGTTTCTGAGCTGCAGTCCCTCGGTGAAGGGCGATCATCGCCGCGCACTGGCCGAGATACGCTTCATGGCACAACGCCTCGGCGATTATGGACTGCATAGTTCCAGGCTGGTCTGCGAGATTGGAGGGCGGTGCGCCCTGGATGATGCCGCGCTCCTTTCAATGGTACGTGAAATGCGACGCAATGGCTTGCGCGTGGCCATAGACGATTTCGGTATCGGACAGGTTAGCGAAGCCTGGGTGCGGCTGCTGGAGCCTGATATCGTCCGGATCGACGGCGGCTGGTTCAAGGAGCTTTGCCGCCACTTCGCCGCCGAGAAGCTGTTCCGTCCCCTGCTATCCCTGCTGCATGACCAGGGAGTCCAGGTCCTGGTCGAAGGCATCGAGCAGCCTGCGCAGTTGGGCGTGGCCCTGGAAGCAGGGGCGGACCTGTTGCAGGGCCTGCTGCTGGCGCGGCCGGTTCTGACCGGGACGCTGTTCAGCGCGGAGCCGCTTGAAATCAACGAATTGCTGCGGCCGGCAGCCAAGGTGATCCCGCTGTTCGGCTGATCCATCAAGCGAACCGATATAATTCTTACAAAAGAACTGACTGGATCGCTGTCGTCCTACAGGTGATTGTCATGCCAGAACGGAGTTGCGCATGACAATTCTCTACAGCATGGCCGACAGTGGCAATTGCTACAAGCCGAGACTCCTGTTGGCGAAGCTCGGCATACCTTTCACCATTGTCGAAGTGAGCTCGCGCACGGGGGCGACGCGCACGGCCGAGTACACGGCCAAAAACCCCAACGCCATGGTGCCCCTGCTTGAGCTCGATGACGGAAGGCGGCTGGCAGAGTCCAATGCCATCCTGCTTTATCTTTCCGAGGGAACGCGCTTCCTGCCGGCCGACCGGTTCGAAAGGGCGATCTGTTACCAGTGGCTGTTCTTCGAACAATACAGCCATGAGCCATACATAGCCGTACGCAAGGCTTTGCTGACCTATCCCGAGCGGGCGAAGGAAGCCACGCCGGAACGGCTGGCGGTAACGCTGGAGCGTGGCAACAAGGCGCTGGGGGTGATGAACCGGCGGCTTGAGGAAAGCCCGTTCCTTGCCGGAAGGTCCTTCAGCGTCGCCGATATCGCGCTTTATGCCTACACGCACAAGGCGGAGCAGGGCGGCTTCCAGCTCGAATTCTATCCGGCCATCCTGAAGTGGCTGGAGCGCGTGGAGGCAGACCCCGGCCACGTACCGATGGAATGGTCACCCGGAGCTAAGGAGGAGAGTCACGAGGTGCACGCATGATACTGATAGGGCAGTACGATTCGCCGTTCGTGCGGCGCGTTGGAATTGCCATGACGCTCTATGGAATGCGGTTCGAGCACAGGCCGTGGGCCTCCATCGGCGACGCCGACAGGATACGACCCTACAATCCGCTAACCCGGGTTCCCACCCTGGTGCTGGACGATGGCGACGTGATTATCGAAAGCCATGTCATTATCGACTATCTGGACAGCCTGGTGCCAGAGGAAACGGCAATGTATCCGCGCAAGGAGCCGGAGCGCCACAGGGCCCTGAAGGTTTCCGCCCTGGCGACCGGGCTGGCGGACAAATCGGTTTCATTGTTCTACGAGCAGCGTCTTCACGCCGAAGCTTCTGGGTTCTGGGTGCAGCGCTGCCGGGCCCAGATTGAGGGCGCGCTCGCCTGGCTGGAGGAGGATCGGTCGGGCCGGTCGAGTGCGTTCTGGTTCGGAGAGCGGATCGGCCATGCGGATATTGCGGTCTCCGCCGCATTACGCCATCTCAACGACGCCCACCCCGACATGATTTCGATGGACGGCTATCCGGCCCTCAAAGCGCACTGGGCGCATTGCGAGAGTTTGCCTGTGTTCAAGACGATCTCGCAGCCCTTTATCGCGCCGGCGTGAGGCCGAGCACCGGATGGGCTGGGGGCCGGTAATAAAAAAGGCGGGATAAATCCCGCCTTTCTCGCTTAGGTAGCCTGACTGGGAGCGTTCGGGCCGGGCCGGCGGACAATCTGCCGCTTCGACTGATCGGATCCGCCCCGCTCCGGCGCGCTTGTCGCGCGGCCGCCAGTACATCCGTGACTTGCCGGGCGCTGCGGACGTCTCATCCGCTGCGCGCCATGTCTAATCAGGCTGCCTTGCTTAGAGATCCAGCTGCGGACTTGCCCGTACGGCGGTCCTGCTCGATCTCGAAGTTGATCTTCTGGCCTTCGACCAAGGTGGTGAGACCAGCCCGCTCGACGGCGGAGATGTGGACGAATACGTCACCGCCGCCATTGTCGGGTGCGATGAAGCCGTAACCCTTGGTGGCATTGAACCACTTGACGGTTCCCGTTGCCATTCTGCTGTTCCTTCGTTTGCATTCGTTCATGGAACCGGCTGTGCCGGAGTGTGAGTATCGAAATTTTGGAGATGGACGTCGGCAAACGCGAAGGATCGCGTGGTGCGGGTCAATCGGCCCGAAATATCAATGTTTCCCATATAGTCTTGTCTTGGGGCTAAAACAAGGCGCAGTCCTGTCATTCCTGGTTTGGTATAAAGGAACGATCGGCGCCTGCCTGCGTTTCACGAGGTCCGGAGCTTGGGGAAGGGATGGCTCGCCATGAGAACGATACTGATCACGCTTGGGTTTGTCCTGATCGCCGCAAACGCCTACGCAATCTCCCGTTATGATCCCACGCGGATGAGTTGCCGCAACGTCCAGGCCACGGTCGCGGGTGACGGGGCTGTGCTGCTACGCTATCGCTCGCCTCGCAATCCCAGCCTCGTTCTCTATGATCGCTACGTGGCCTCGGCACGGTTCTGCGCCAGGGATGAGATGCGGGCCCGCAGTTACGTGCCGAGCGCCGACCTGAATGCATGCCCTGTCTACAAGTGCAAGCGCGTGGAGCATGACCGCCGTCGGCTCTTCCTCTTCCGCTAGTCACGCGGACAGTGCAATCAGAAACCGAAAGACGCTTGTGCGGATGGAGGTGGCCCGACCCTGACGCCCTCCAGGGCCAGAATCCGTTCCTTGGTGGCCGCTCCGCCCGGGGCGGAGAAACCTCCGATCTTGCCGCCGGCCGCCAAGATGCGGTGGCAGGGAATGACCAAGGGAACTGGGTTTGCCCCCAATGCAGCTCCCGTTTCACGTGCCAGGCCGGGATGCCCGGCACGTTTGGCCAATTCGCCGTAAGTCGTGACTTCGCCGAAGGCCAGCGTGCGCGCGGTTTCGTATACGGCCAGGCTAAAGGCATCAATGCCTCTGAGATCCACCGGAAAGCGCCGGAAATCCACCGGCTCGCCCGTCGCATAGGCCTGAATCGCATCGATCAGTTCGAGCACCCATTGCGGCCGTTTTCCGGCCGGTATTGAACCTTCGAGGCGAAACATTCGCCTTTCGACTGCTTCGCGGCTGGCCTGTGGCAGGCAAAGACGCGTCAGTCCCCTGTCACTCCAGGCCAAGCCAACGAAGCCAATCGCGGTTGTGAATATCGCGTGGCCGATAGCCGCAGGCCGAATTTTGCCGGCAATGCCATTCATGGTGCGAGTTCCTCCCGGTGCGGTCGTTTTCACTCCGGCGCATGGACAAACCGGGAACAATATGACACTTCGGCTCCCAGGCCGCCACCCGAAACCTGCCGCCCCGCACCGATTGCCCATCCGCGACCGCTGGTGTAAGGAATTCCAACCTTCCGACCAACGGATGCGGTAACAGCTTGCCTTCTAAAGTCCTTCTTGCGCTGACCGGCGTTGCGCTTTCGACCGCGCTTTGCGGTTGCATGTCATCCGGCACGGTGACGCCAGCGTCCGGCTTCGCCGAGACCGCATCGATGAGCGAAGCCGACGCCGGCTATCAGCTGTCCCTGCCGGATACGGTGGCGGTGGTACCCGAGCCTTCGGGTCGTGCGGCTGGGCCGGCATCTGAAGGCACGCCGGTCGTGGCGGCCGCTGCCTTTGCCGGGCCTTCGCCGGGCGCGGCTGGTTCGATGCTTGCGGCTACGACGGTGACGGCAGGCCAACCAATTACGGAAAAGCTGGCCGTTGAGGCGCCGGACCCGAGCAGGGTTTTTCCTGACGCGCCGAGTCTGCCGGAGAGCGACGGAACGCTGGTCGCCTCAATCGAGCCAATCTCCTATGCGGGACCGGTTCCGGCCTATCTCGCACCAACTCCGGCGGCCTCCGGGAACGGCTTCGGCCACACGGCAGCCCCCAGGGGGCGCGGCGAGATCGAGAAGCTGATCGAAAAATATGCGGCGCTTTACGAGGTACCGGTCGAACTTGTGCGCCATGTCGTAAATCGCGAAAGCACCTTCAACCCCAAGGCATACAACAATGGGCATTGGGGCCTGATGCAGATCAAGCACCAGACTGCCCGGGGGATGGGCTATCAGGGCCCGCCGAGCGGCCTTTTGGACCCGGAAACGAATCTCAAATATGCGGTGAAGTATCTGCGCGGTGCGTGGCTGGTGGCCGGAGGCGACCAGAAGCGCGCCGATCGGCTGTACCAGACCGGATATTATTATGAGGCCAAACGCAAGGGCATGCTGGAGGCGACCGGCATGGGCATCGACCGAAAGCGGCGCCGCGCCGCTGCGGAGGAAGTCGGCCCGGATCCCGAAAGGTTCGTGCGCCCGCCGGTCATTTCCGTGGCTTCGCCGAGCTGATCACGGCAGCTCCCGAAACGACGCTTCAGCAGGCCGTGCCCGGCGGCGGACTTAACCATCGCCGGTAGCATTCTGGTATCGTGAAAATGCGACGTTTTTTTCTCATCCGACCTTAAGAGTCGCGATGGTTGAAGGCAGCATGAACAAGAAAAAGACTGCCGAGCCTGCCGCCTCGATGAAAACTACCGGACAACACCAGAGATCGAAGTCCAGACTGGCCCTGCTCGCGCTGGCGCCGCTACTGCTTGCGGGTGCAGCCTATGGAACGTGGGCCATCTACGCGGAAGATGCCAACGCCGAAGCCGTCGAGATCGTGGTACCTCCTGAAATCGCGGCCGAATCCTCCTTTACCCACAGTTTCGCCCTGTCGGTGCTGATCGCGCCCAACTGCGGCAAGGCCTATGTTCCCGCGCTGCGTGCGGCGAGCGATGCGGAAGTGATCGAGGACGGCGACTTGGCCAACCTGTCATGGCTGGCTGCGGCCCGCCGCGTTTCCGCCACCACGGCACGCTCCTGCGATTATCTGCGCCAGGAAGTGCGCGCCGCCGAGCTCCGCGCAGAGAAGTTGATGCAGGAGAAAGGCAACAAGGGGCACTAGGACGTCCCTCGACGGCAGCAGCCGCCGACGAGGCCTTTCCCTGCCACTTCTTTCCCTGCCACTTAATGCACGTTGTCCGACAGCGCCCCCTCCTGAAGGCGAGGGGGGCAGAAATAGTCCTGCAGGGGCCTGACCTCCAGGCTGCCTGCCTTGAGGGCTGCAATAGCCTCTGCCACGGCGGCTGCACCGGCCAGCGTCGTGTAGTAGGGCACCTTCTGCATCAGCGTCGCGCGGCGAAGCGACTTCGAATCCGATAGCGCCTTCTGCCCGTCCGTCGTATTGAAAACGATCTGCACTTGGCGGTTGCGGATGGCGTCCTCGATGTGGGGACGGCCTTCCAGCACCTTGTTGATCTTTTCGGCATCCACGCCCTGTTCTTTCAGGAAGCGTGCCGTGCCAGAGGTCGCCAGCACCTTGAAGCCAAGGCCCGCAAGGCGCTTCACGGCGGGCAGGATGCCGGGCTTGTCCTCGTCGCGCACGGAAACGAACAGCGTGCCCGAGCGCGGCAGGTCCACCCCGGCGCCAAGCTGGCTCTTGGCGAAGGCAAGCGGGAAGTCGCTGTCCAGCCCCATCACTTCGCCGGTCGACTTCATTTCCGGTCCCAAAAGGATGTCCACGCCCGGGAAGCGCGCGAACGGGAACACGGCTTCCTTTACAGCGATGTGGCCGAGTCTGCGC
>QGUU01000355.1 GCA_003242525.1 Pseudomonadota bacterium
CGTAGGTGTCTTCTCCGACAGGCTTCAGACCATGCTCGGCGTCGATTTCGTCCAGGCCCTCAACACACATACACCAGGTTGATCTATCCGGACCGGTCGCCCAGCACCTTGGCAAGCGATACCTTGCCGGCGCCGGGCTTCAGGGGCTTCTGTTGCGAGGGGTGCGGCGCCCAGCCAGAGAGCCAGACGATGGAAAACGACGCCCTTATGCGCCCGTCAGGATCGGAAAAGCGCTCAGCGTAGATATCCGCCGCGCGCCGGAACAATTCGCGCGTCGCCGGGCGGCGCGGCCGCTCCAGGAGCGCGCTCTGCTCGCCCATGGCCCTGAGGTCCGTCATGAGATGAAACAATGTGTCGTAGCGCACGACAGTAGTTTCCACGTCGGCGACCGGCAGGGCAAATCCTGCGCGTTGCAGCAGTCCCCCTGCGTCGCGCACATCGGTAAAGGGCACGACGCGCGGGCTTGCGCCACCATAGAGTTCGGTCTCGGCCGCTAGCAGGCTTTCGCGCAGCTCCGCCAGAGTTCCTGCGCCGGCGAAAGCACCGAGAAAGAGTCCGTCCGGACGCAATGCGCGGCGTATCTGCGCCAGCATGCCCGGTATGTCGTTCATCGCGTGCAAGGACATTAACGAGACCACGAGGTCGAGACTTTCGGGCGGCACCGGCACTGTCTCGAAACTGGCGACCGCTCCCTGGTCGGGCTGGAGGAAGTCCGTTGCCGCCTCAAACCGCGTCACATTCTCCACCTTGCCGCTCGCCGCCAACACATTGGCAGCAGACGCAGTCTGGCAAAAAAGTGTGGCCGCATCGGAAAAACGGCGCTCGACGGCCGAAAGCCGGTCGCCAAGGTCGTCCGCGACCCGCCTCAGGAGAAAGTCCGCGCCTTCGACGGGTTGAAGGAAGGCGCGCCGCTTGTGGGCAAGCCACAGGTTCGTATCGATGATCTGCTGCACGGGTTGGTCCTGACGAGCCTTTGTCGGCCATGGACTGCAAATATGCTATCAGATCGCAAACGACCAGCTTTGCGTGTAACCGATGGGGGGAATCACGACATTCGTGCGGGAAATGCTTGACTGGCCGGCTCGGCTTCTGTTCCCGCCGGTCTGCGCAGGCTGCCGCCGCCACGTCCAGCAACCCGGCGGCCTGTGCGGCGAATGCTGGCCGAAGCTCCGCTTCATCGAGCGCCCGTGGTGCGCCGTCATGGGCACGCCGTTCAACCATGACATGGGCGAGGGGTTCCTTTCGGCGGAAGCGATCGCTGATCCGCCGCCTTTCGAGCGAGCACGCGCGGCCGTGGTCTATGCCGGCGTGGCGAGAGAGATGGTGCAGGGGCTGAAATATCATGACCGTACCGATCTTGCGCCGTGGATGGCGGGATGGATGCGCCGCGCCGGAGCCGAGCTGATCGCGGATGCCGAGGTGATCGTGCCTGTGCCGCTTCACTGGCGGCGTTTTTTCCGCCGGCAGTTCAACCAGTCGGCGGAACTTGCACGGGCGCTTGCGCGCCAGACGGGCCTGCCGTTCGAGCCTTCCGTGCTGCGGCGGGTGAAGCCCACCCGCCAGCAGGTCGGCCTGGAGCGCAGGGAGCGCGAGGAGAATGTGCGCGCCGCCTTCAGGGTGCCGCCGGAGGCCGAAATCCAGATCGCCGGACGGCGCGTACTTGTGGTGGACGATGTCTTCACGACGGGCGCCACCTTGCGTTCGGCCGCCCGCGCACTAAAGAAAGGCGGTGCGGGGGCCGTGGATGTCCTGACCTTCGCCCGTGTGCTGCCGGGGGGCTTCCGGGCGGACGAATCCGTGACTATATGACGGGTTACTGCAACCGGACACGCTTGTTGACGGATGGCCGAGGTAACGATCTACACGCGCATGATGTGCGGCTACTGCATGGCGGCGAAGCGACTGCTCGATCGCAAAGGCGTGGCCTATATCGAGCGCGATGCATCCTTTTCTCCGGAATTGCGCCAGGAAATGATCCAGCGCGCCAATGGGCGCAGCACCTTTCCGCAAATCTTCATCGGCGACGTCCATGTGGGCGGGTCCGACGACCTGCACGAGCTGGAGCGGCAGGGCCGGCTGGATTCGCTGCTCGCCCAAGCCGACTGACGGGAGTTCGAGCATGACCATAATGAAAGTGGCGGCGATCCAGATGCGCTCGGGAACGAGCCCGGAACGCAATGCAGTCGAGATGGAGCGCCTGGTGCGCGAAGCGGTCGCGCTCGGGGCCGCCTATGTGCAGACCCCGGAAATGACCGGTGCCATCGTGCGCGATCCGAAGGCGCGCGCCGAAATCTTTACGAGCGAGGACAAGGATGTCGTGGTAGCCACCGCACGGCGGCTTGCGCGGGAGCTTGGCATCTTCCTGCATATCGGCTCGACCGCTATCGTGCGGGCCGACGGCAAGCTGGCAAACCGTGCCCTGCTCTATTCGCCCGGAGGCGAGCGCATCGCCGCTTACGACAAGATCCACATGTTCGACGTGGATCTCGACGGCGGCGAGAGTTGGCGTGAATCGTCTGCTTATGAGCCGGGCACGCAAGCAACGGTCGTCGATCTGCCCGGCGTCAGGCTCGGCCTGGCTATCTGCTACGACCTGCGTTTTCCGCAGCTTTTCCGTGCCGAGGCGCTGGCTGGGGCGGAAGTGCTTTCGGTGCCCGCCGCCTTCACCCGCCAGACGGGGGAGGCACATTGGCATGTGTTGCTCAGGGCCAGGGCCATTGAGAACGGCGCCTTCGTGGTGGCTGCAGCACAGGGCGGCAGGCACGAGGATGGGCGCGAGACCTTCGGCCATTCAATCATCGTGGACCCGTGGGGCCGGATCCTGGCTGAAGCCGGGCACGACGAGCCCGGCGTCATCACCGCCACAATCGATACCGCCGAGGTGGAGGCTGCCCGCCGCAAGATCCCCAATCTGAAGAACGCGCGCGAATTCGCGGTTGCGAGCGCCGGCGGCGAGAAGATCAGGGGAGCCGCATCGTGATTCGCTTTTCGCTCATCTGTGAGCGTGAGCACGAATTTGAAGGCTGGTTCCGCTCCAACGATGATTTCGAGACGCAGAAGAAGCGTGGGTTCGTCGATTGCCCGACCTGTGGTTCGCGCAAGGTGGACAAGGCGTTGATGGCGCCTGCAATCTCGACCGGTGCGAAGCAGGAAAAGATTGCGCTCGCCATGGGTGAGGCGCAGCGTCAGGCACTGGCCCAACTCAGGGCACTGTCCCGGAAGATCCGTGAGAATGCCGACTATGTCGGCGACAGGTTCGCGGAGGAAGCGCGGAGAATCCATTTCGGCGAATCCGAGGCGCGAGGCATCTACGGCGAAGCCACGTCGGAGGAGGTCAGGGGACTTATCGAGGACGGCGTCGATTTCATGCCTATTCCCATGCTTCCGGAGGACCGCAACTGAGTGGCCCTGAGGACGCCACCAGGCGCGCTTTCCCTTCGAATGTGGGGCGCACCGGCGGTGCACGCGTGAAGTTTGTCTGGGATTCGGCATTCGCGCTGCTGATCGTCACCGGCGCGCTGCTCGGCCTCAGCCTGCCGCTCGGCAAGATGGGAACCGAGGCCGGTGTAGCGGGGATAGTCTGGGCCTTCGTTGT
>QGUU01000356.1 GCA_003242525.1 Pseudomonadota bacterium
ATTCCGATCTTCTCCGCCTGCAGCGGCACGAGCTGGATGATGGTGCTGGTCACACCCGAAAGGCGCTTCTTGAAGTTGGGTACAATGACATGCACCCGCGAAAGATCGACTGGCTTGCCGGCCATGCCTCCCCCCAAACCGACAGCTATCGGGCAGATTCGCGCTGCGTGTCAGACAGCCGCGCGGCGATGATCTTGTCGATGCGGCGCCCATCCATGTCCACCACTTCGAAACGCCAGCCATCCACTTCTACGCTTTCCCCGGTCGCAGGCAGATGCGCCAGGTGGGAAAGCATATAGCCGGCCACGGTTTCGTAGTCCCGATTCTCCGGGAGCTCTATGCCCAGCACATCGGCCATTTCATCTGCCGGCATATAGCCGGCAAGCAGCCATGAACCGTCTTCACGCTGCACCGCCCCCTCGGTTTCCCCCGCATCCAGATCCGAGCGGAACACGCCAGTGATCGCCTCGAGAATGTCGGCAGGCGTGACGACCCCTTCGAAATGCCCGTACTCGTCATGCACGAGCGCCATCGGCAGGTCTGATTCCCGCAGCGTGGCAAGCACGTCCAGCGCGTCGGCCTGGTCATATACGATCGGCGCAGGACGCACATATTTGCGCACATCCAGTGTCTTGCCTTCCAGCAGCGCGGCAAGCACGTCGCGCGTCTGAACCACGCCGACCATGGCATCCACGCTTTCGCCAGCGGGAAGGCGCGAATGTGGCGTCTCGACCAGGAAACGCCTGATGGCGGCATCGTCCGCCTTGAGGTTGATCCAGTCGACGTCGGTGCGTGGCGTCATCACGGCGCGCACGGCCCGGTCCCCCAGCCGCATGACGCCGGCGATCATGCGCCGCTCGTCCGATTCGATCGTGCCGTGATGCTCGGCCTCGGCCACCAGCATCTTGATTTCATCATCGGTGACCTTGTCTTCGCCCTGCCCGCGCTGGCCGAGCAGCCAAAGAACGGAACGACCCGATATGTCCAGCAGGAAAACCAGCGGCGCCGCGACGGTGGCAAGAAACGCCATTGCCGGCGCTACCCGCGCAGCCACGCGTTCGGGATTTCGCAGGGCTATCTGCTTTGGCACCAGTTCCCCGACGACCAGCGAACCATAGGTGATGAGCGCAACGACAATGCCGACGCCGGTTGCATCGGCATATTGCGCCGGCAGGCCTGCCGCCGCCAGCACGCTGCCCAGCCGCGCGCCCAGCGTCGCTCCCGAGAAGGCGCCGGAAAGCACCCCCACCAGGGTAATGCCGATCTGCACGGAGGAGAGGAACTTGCCGGGATTGGCTCCCAGTTCGAGCGCCTTCGCAGCGCCGCTGACGCCCCGGTCGATCATGCCCTTTAGCCTTGCCGGTCGTGACGACACGATGGCCAGCTCCGACATCGACAGAAGGCCGTTTACAAGGATGAGCACGGCCACGATGGCGATTTCGACATATAGCATTGCCGCTCCTTAGCATCGGTCCCGCCCGCCCGGAAGCGGGAATTCTCGGACCCCGGAAGCAAGCCAGGCGAGCGGAGCCGCCTCAGCGGCAGGCGCGGTAGCCGTTGCGGCGGTTCTTCACGTCGAAATGGAAATGGTTGCGATGGTCGTAGTTGTATCCCGGGCCGAGCACTGTGGTGAAATAGCTGCAGCCGTCCGAACGAACGGTATTGAGGAAGCCGCGCATGCGAAAGGCGAACAGGCCAGGCTTGCGCACATCGATCTCCTTGCCGTTGCTCAGTTCGATGCTCATCACGTCGAGCGCATTGCCCTTACCATGCTCGGACAGAACGCCCTCTCCCGCAATGTTGCGGCAGGAATAGCTTGAACCCTGGCGGATGGCCCGAACGCCGGACCAGTAGCGCAGGCGCGCAGCCGGAACCAGTTCGTGCCTGGCCCAGGCGGCGAAACTCGCCGCCATGTTGCAGGTCAGCGTGGCTGCCGGCTTCATTTTTATCGAGCCTATCGCCGAAACCTTGACCGGATGGTCGATGCCGCATTGACCTTCGCGAATGGCCGGGAGGTCCGTGTAAACCACGCCTAGCCGCTTCAACGTCCTGCGGCATTCGATCTCCTCGACGGGCATGGTGTCATCCGGCACGGCCGGCATGTCGAGTCGCGGATATGCGACATTCATCACCGGCTCCTCGGGGGCCGGATACTCCGGCATCCGTGGAGTCATCGTGGCATAGCTCGGTACGGCCGAGGTCGAGCCGACATCAACCGCTGGTTCGAGCGTAAGAACGCTGCCAGTGGTGCAGGCCGAAAGGGCCAGCGCAACAATGGCTCCAGCCGTAATCAGCGCACGAGTGCCCCTGAGCCGCCGCAAAAAGGCAGGCTCGACCGGAAAGGATGCGCCCATGCCAAGATCCTCAATCTTCGAGGGTCCAGACTTTAGGGCTGAACGGTAAAGGAAAGCTCAGCGGGGATATTTACCCATGCGACCCAAATGGGGCGAACCGTGAAAGTCTCACTGGCAGAAAGTGCCTCCGTTGCGGCGTGGCGCGAGGTCAAGGTGAAAATGTCGGTCGTGATCGGGATCACTGCCGGGACCCAGCACGGTGGTGAATGGTCCGCAGGCCTGTTTACGTATCTTGTCGAGAAACCTTGCATGCTTCTCCTGCGGCTTTGGTTCCACATCTATGCGCGTCCCATCGCTCAGGGTGAACCCGGAAATGTCCAGCGCATTGCCGTAGGCGTGCTCGGAAATTTTCGAGGCATCATGACGCGACCTGCACACGAAAGCGGAAACTTGCTCCACAGACTTCAGGTCCGCTCCGAACTCCTCCCGAGAGGCCTGTGAAACCACCTCTTGCACGAACTGCGCCATTGCCTTTGCCATGCTGCAGTTCAGCTCCGCAGGTGGCGCAACGTCTACGGAGGCTTCGAACCGGCTTACCTTGACGGGATAGGGAACGGCGCAGCCGGCTGCCGTATCGTACTCGCTCTGTTGCTCGTCAAAGACCGCTCCCAGCGCTTTCAACTGCGCACGGCAGTCAGCTTCCTCGCGCGGCATTTCGGTCTGCGGCAGCAGGGTCGATCGACGATCGGATGGCAATTCATCCCTGTCGTCCGGGGACTTATCGACCGAAGCTGCACTTCCACCCTGCAACCGAACGGTTTTCCTCGGTTTTGCCGAAGGCACCGGTGCGTTTTCGATAGGCGTTGCTTCCTCGGAATGCGCTCCGGTCGATGGACGCGCCTCGGGTACCGGGGCATCACGGGCAGGCGGAGGAGTTACGAGCGGAGGGCCTGCCCAGTTCATCTCCGGAACAGGGGCCTTTCCTGGCAGGCGGGGCGTTTGTGCCCAGCTCGGCCAACATGTCGCCAGCATGGCGCAAAGAACGGCGGGCTTTCCAATGAGACGAATGACCTTCATTTTGAAGGAACGGGGCAGCAGCAGGTGGGTTGCGCGCCGCCTCTCGACCCTGATCAACCAGGGTTACGGACCTGAAATCCAATTTGCTGCGGGCGTCATCCGGAAGGCGAGCCCAACCCGGACCCGGATGATTCCTCCTTCGCAGCCCTATGCTCCAGCCCACTTATGAGATGCGGAAATTTTTTGGGCGTGAAAGTCCTAAAGAACTTGCTATATTCA
>QGUU01000011.1 GCA_003242525.1 Pseudomonadota bacterium
GGAGGTAAGAGCCGTCTGCGGCAGGGCAATCACGCCCTTTTCCTCGGGCAGCTCCACCCGCACCTGCACGAACTGGCCGGGTGTCAGCTTGCCTTCGGGGTTTGCGACCTCCGCACGGACGGACACGAGGCGGCTCGCCGGATCGATCTTTGGATCGATGCCGGTGATCTTGCCGCTGAAGGGCAGGTCGCCCGTGTTGAAGCCGAGCTTCACCGTCTGGCCAATCTTCAGAAGCGGGAGCTGCTGTTCGGGCACCGTGAAGTCCGCCCGCATGGTTTCAAGGTCCTGCAAGGTGACCACCGCCGTCCCGGGGGTGACATACTGGCCGAGGTCGACTCTGGGAATGCCGACGGTGCCGCCGAACGGTGCGGTGAGCTGCTTCTGGTCCAGCACGGCCTGGAGCTTGGCCACTTGCGAGGCCGAGGCGGTAGCTGTGGCGCGCGCCGTGTCCAGCGTGACATCGGAACCCACCCCGCGCTTCTGCAGTTCTTCGGCGCGTTTCAGGGAGGTCTGGTCCAGCGCGGCCTGCGCCTTTGCTGCCTCGAGATCCGCGCGCTGGACATCGTCATCCAGTTGCAGCAGCAGCGCGCCGGCCTCGACTTTCTCGTTGGCCGTGAAGGCTATGTCCTTCACGATGCCGGCGGTCTCCACAGTCAGATCGACGCCGCGCACCGCACTCACGGTTCCGATTGCCTCGATGCCGGGCTGCCATGAAATGGGTTTGACGACAATGGTCGAGACTGTCGCCGGAGGCTGTTTCCTGGTGGCGAAAAACTGCTGGATGGCGTGGTCGCGGAACAGGTTGAAGCCGACGACTCCGCCGACCACCAGAGCGAGCAGGATGAAGGCGATGATAAAGCGCTTAATCACGAATGGGCCCTCTGGCAGAGGTTAAACTTGATGTCTGTACGCGGCTTTGTTCGCCATGCACTTGACGCCGGGATCATTCCGGCAAATTTGACGTCGCTTACTGTACCGGCTGGACGGTCTTGTCAATTGCCGCTAGGGTAATACGTCGGAGGCGTGATGTCAGGAAGAAAAACAAATTCGCGCGCCAAGATTTTGGCGGCCGCGGCCGATGTTGCGCGAGAATTTGGACCAGGCAGCGTTTCCCTCGAAGCGGTCGCCAGCCGTGCAGGCGTCTCCAAGGGTGGCTTGCTCTATTACTTTCCCTCCAAGGCCAGGCTCATGCAGGCCCTTGTGGAGCACTATCTGGCCGAGTTCCGGTCATCGCTGAGTCAGGCGCAGGCGGGTGGCGAAACGCTGCTGACCGCCTTCATCAAGCGTGCGGCCGCCGAGTGCAGGGAGAAGCAGCCCGCTTCGCGGAGCTGGATCTTCTCGGCCATTTCGCAGGACCCGGATTTCCTGTCGCCCCTGAGGTCTTTCCATCAACAGCTTTTCGCGAACCTCAAGGAAGACAACAGCGACCTGACAGCAGTGCTTATCTGCTATCTCGCAATAGAGGGGTTGCGCAGCATGAATCTCTTCGATTTCGATATTCTTTCGACAGAAGAGCGCGAATTGCTGGTTGCCTCGCTTCTGGAGATCGCTCAGGGCAAGCGCTAGTTCTCTTTCCAGTCTCGTTCTCGCCGTATTTACTGGGGCCATGGCCTTTACGATCCGTCAGCTCCAGTATTTTGTCGCGGTCGCCGAGCAGGGATCCGTGTCGCGTGCCGCGCAGAACCTGTCCATTTCGCAGTCGTCCGTCACCGAGGCGGTGAAGGAACTGGAAAACGACCTCGGAGTGGAGCTTTTCGAGCGCCATCCGCGCGGACTCAGCATTACCCACAAGGGCCACCAGTTCCTGCGCCACGCCACCAAGATACTGGCGGACGTGTCGGACGCACGACGCGCCTTCTTCGGCGAGGCGGTGGTGCCCGCAGGGCGCCTTCAGCTCGGCGTTACATCCCTGGTTGCCGGCTATGTGCTGTCCGATCTCCTGGCGCGCTATCGCCGCGCCTATCCGGGCGTCGATATTTCGGCAATCGAGGACAATGGCGACTATCTCGAGCACTTGCTGATCGGGGGCAAGCTGGATGTCGCGGTCATGGTCACCTCGAACCTGCGCGACCGCACTGCGCTGCAGTCTGAAATCCTGGAGGTATCCGCCTATCGCCTATGGATGCCGCTAGGCCATCCGCTTGCCGGAGCCGAAATCATCAGCATCGACGATATCGCCGGCGAGCCCCTTATCATGCTGACGGTGGATGAGATCGAGGAGAGCACCGGCAAGTTGCTTGCGGCAATCGGCGCGAAACCGCATGTCGCCTTTCGCACCCGTTCGGTCGAGGCAGTCCGCAGCCTGGTGGCCACCGGCGCCGGTCTCGCATTGCTGCCGGATCTCATCTACCGGCCCTGGTCGCTGGAAGGCGACCGCATAGAGCAGCGGGACGTTTCCGGTTCTCTCCCTGTGGTCCAGGTCGGGATGGTATGGCGGCGTGGCTCCAGCCTGCCGCCGGCGGCCCGCGATTTCATCGGCATAGCCCAGGCGCATCGGCGGCGCGCATGACCCGGTATCGGAAATTCCGATACCGGCGTTCTGACAAATGAATTTGCGAAACCGCGATTTTCACGACACCCTCCTTGCGGGAGCAGGCCGCCGCTGCAGTGCGGTCCTTTCGAATGGGAGACGACGATGCATTCTTTCCTGAAATCGTGCACCGCACTGACTGTCGCGTTGGCCTTCGCCGGACAGGCAGCCGCGCAGGAGGCGCTCAAGGAACTCGGTGAGGGCGAGGGTGCGGTCAATATTGTTGCCTGGCCCGGCTACATCGAGCGCGGCGAAACCGACAAGGCCTATGACTGGGTGACCGAATTCGAGAAGGAGACGGGCTGCAAGGTCAACGTCAAGACCGCCAACACGTCGGACGAGATGGTCTCGCTGATGAACGAGGGAGGGTTCGACCTGGTCACGGCCAGCGGCGACGCTTCCCTGCGCCTCGTGGCCGGAAAGCGGGTGCAGCCGGTCAATCTGGACCTGATCCCCAGCTTCAAGACCGTGGACGAGCGCCTGCAGAACGCGCCTTGGTACACGGTCGACGGCGTTCACTACGGCGTGCCCTACCAGTGGGGGCCGAACGTGCTGATGTATAATACCGACACGTTCAAGGAGCCGCCGAAGAGCTGGAATGTCGTTTTCGAGGAGATGACCCTCCCGGACGGCAAATCGAACAAGGGCCGCGTCCAGGCCTATGACGGCCCGATCTACGTTGCCGATGCCGCCAACTACCTGATGGCGCACAAGCCCGAACTCGGCATCAAGGACCCGTACGAACTCAATGAGGATCAGTACAAGGCCGCGCTTGACCTGCTGCGTGTCCAGCGAACCCTGGTCGGGCGATATTGGCATGACGCCGCCATCCAGGTGGACGATTTCCAGAACGAAGGCGTGGTCGCCTCATCGTCCTGGCCGTTCCAGGTCAACACGCTGGTCGCCGCCAAGCAGCCCATCGCTTCCACCATCCCCGAGGAAGGGGCTACCGGCTGGGCCGATACCACGATGATGCATGCCGACGCCGCCAATCCGAACTGCGCCTACATGTGGATGGAACATTCGCTCAAGCCCAAGGTACAGGGTGATCTGGCCTCGTGGTTCGGGTCGGTTCCGGTGGTGCCTGCTGCCTGCCAGGGCAATGAACTGCTTGGCGACGAGGGCTGCAAGACCAACGGGTTCGATAATTTCGACAAGATCAAGTTCTGGAAGACGCCGACCTCCAAATGCGCCACGCAGGGGGACCAGTGCGTGCCTTATTACCGCTGGGTATCCGACTATATCGGCGTGATAGGAGGACGGTGATTCCCTCCGCAACGACGCGGATCGCGGCGCCGGCTCTCGCCCCTCGGAAACTGGGGCGAGGCGCTGGCCGAAGAGAGATGGAAAGGGTACCAATCCCCTGTTCCCTGCGTTCAATCTGCAGACCTGGGTCATGACTTCGGCCGTTTCCTTCACACGAGTGTCCCGCTATTTCGGCGCCGTCCGCGCGGTGGATGCGGTTGATCTGGATATCGCGCCTGGCGAGTTCTTCGCCATGCTCGGTCCCTCCGGATCAGGCAAGACGACCTGTCTGCGGCTCATCGCGGGCTTCGAACAGCCGAGCTCGGGGTCCATTTCAATCTTCGGAGAACGGGCCGAAGGCGTGCCCCCCTATCGGCGCAACGTCAACACGGTCTTCCAGGACTATGCCCTGTTCCCGCATCTGAACGTGCTGGACAATGTCGCCTATGGCCTGATGGTCAAGGGTGTGGGCCGGGCCGAGCGCTACAGGGCCGCCGAGGAGGCATTGGCCCTGGTGCGCCTGCCGGGCTACGGGACGCGCCGCCCGGGCGAATTGTCGGGCGGCCAGCGCCAGCGGGTCGCCCTTGCTCGCGCGCTGGTCAACCGCCCACGCGTCCTGTTGCTGGACGAACCGCTTGGCGCGCTGGATCTGAAGCTGCGCGAGGAGATGCAGGAGGAACTGAAGGCGCTGCAGAAAGCGCTGGCCATCACCTTCGTCTTCGTGACGCATGACCAGGGCGAGGCGCTCTCCATGGCCGACCGCGTCGCTGTCTTCAACGAGGGCAGGATCATGCAGGTGGGCACGCCGCAAGAAATCTACCAGCGCCCGGCGACACGCTTCGTGGCTGATTTCGTCGGCTCTTCCAATATCCTGCCGCCTGATTTCGTCTATCGCTGGTCCGGCCAGAAGCGTTGGGGATCGTTGCGTCCAGAGGCAATCCGGGTAAACCGGAGCGTGAACCAGGAGGGCGTGCGGGCACGGCTCGTCTCGACGAACTATCTCGGCGCCATGATACGGCTTGCGCTGGATGCCGATGGCTTGCGTCTTCACGCAACGGTGCCCGCGGGTGTCGTCCTGCCGGCGGAAGGAGAGCTGGTGACGCTTACCTTCAACCGCGAGAACCTGCATCTGATGGAGGAGGGGGCGTGAATCGGCTGGCTCCAGTGGCCGCCCAAGGCCATGCGCCCGTCATGGCCCCGTCTTCAGGCGGATTGCGGGGTGCGCTGTCCGACCTTTTCTGGCGGCGGCCGCGCTTCCTGCTCGTCCTGATGCTTGCTCCGCCCCTGCTGTGGCTGGGCATTGTCTATATCGGCTCGCTCTTTGCCCTGCTCCTGCAAAGCTTCTTTTCGATCGACGAGTTTTCCGGGCTCATAAACCGGCAGTTCACGCTGAAGACTTATGGCGATCTCCTGCAGGCCGCCAATGTGGATATCATCGTGCGCACCGTGGTGATGGCGGCGCTGGTAACCCTGGCCTCGGCCATCATAGCCTTTCCCATCGCCTATTATGCGGCGCGTTATGCACGGGGGCGGTGGAAGGCCCTGTTCTATCTGGCCGTCATGCTGCCGCTGTGGTCGAGCTATCTCGTCAAGGTCTATGCCTGGAAGCTGATCCTCGCCAAGGAAGGTATCCTCACCTGGCTGTTGGGGAAGCTGCATCTGGGCTGGCTGCTCGACGCATGGCTGGCGCTTCCCTATGTCGGGGGCTCTTCGCTGTCGGTGTCGGCCACCGGCACATTCATCGCCTTCGTCTATGTCTGGCTGCCGTTCATGATCCTGCCGATCCAGGCGGCATTGGAACGCGTGCCGGCGAACCTCGTCGAGGCATCCTCCGATCTCGGCGCCTCCCCCGGGCAGACCTTCCGCAACATATTGCTGCCGCTGGCGCTTCCGGGGGTGGTCGCCGGCTCGATCTTCACCTTCTCGCTGACGCTGGGCGACTACATCATCCCGCAGATCATCGGTACGTCGCGCCTGTTCATCGGCATGGCCGTTTACGCACAGCAGGGCACGGCGGGAAATATCCCCCTCGCGGCCGCCTTTACCGTGGTGCCCATCGTCATCATGGGTTTTTATCTGTGGGGCGCGAAGCGGCTGGGAGCTTTCGATGCGCTCTGATCGTTCCCAAACCGCGCCCCTGGCTCTGAAGATCGCCGCCGGCTGCGGCCTTGCATTTCTTCACCTGCCGATCTTGCTGATCTTCGTCTACGCCTTCACTACCGAGGAAAAGACCTTCCAGTGGCCGCTGCCGGGGCTCACGCTTCAATGGTTCGGCATAACCTGGAACCGGCCGGACGTGTGGCAGGCGCTGTCTCTCTCGGTGCGTGTCGCTGCCATTTCGACCGTGATTGCGCTCGTTCTGGGCACGCTTTGCGCGGCTGCCGTTTCCCGTTCGCGGTTCTTCGGCCGCGAGACGATCTCGCTGCTGGTGATCCTCCCCATAGCACTTCCCGGCATCATCACCGGCATAGCGCTGCGCTCGGCCTTCTCGCTGGCCGAGATACCCTTCTCGTTCTGGACGATCGTGCTCGGCCACGCCACCTTCTGCGTGGTCGTCGTCTACAACAACGCCGTCGCCCGCTTCAGGCGCACCTCGGCTTCGCTGATCGAGGCATCCTATGACCTTGGCGCGGATGGCTTCCAGACCTTCCGCTACTGCGTGCTGCCCAATATCGCGACCGCGCTGCTTGCTGGCGGCATGCTGGCCTTCGCATTGTCGTTCGACGAGGTGATCGTCACCACCTTCACCGCAGGCCAGCAGCAGACCGTTCCGATCTGGATGCTGGAGGAATTGATCCGTCCGCGCCAGCGCCCCGTCACCAATGTGGTGGCCATGGTCGTCGTGCTGGTGACGTTCCTGCCGATCCTCCTTGCCTACTATCTGACCCGCGATGGCGACCAGATTGCGGGAACGGGGAAATGAAATGAACAAGTAGCCGGTGGAAAAATGGCAATGAGGGCCGGCGTGCTCGGACCCGGGATGAATGCCCTTGCGCCTGATCCTGTCGCCGGCTGCCCGAAAACAGGGAGATTTCCATGGAAACGCAGATGCTGATCGGCTCGAAATTCGAGACGGGGAGCGAGGCCGGCGAACCGGTTCTGAACCCGAAAACGGGTGCAGTCATTATGGATCTGCCTGAGGCCAGTGAAGCCCAGATCGACACCGCGGTTGCGGCGGCGGAAAAGGCCTTCCTGGGCTGGTCGCGCACTACACCCGCGCAACGCGCCGGCTACCTGCTCAAGATCGCAGACCGCATCGAGGCGGAGGCCGAGGAATTCGCAAGGCTGGAGGCGCTGAACTGCGGCAAGCCGATCAACGCCGTGCTGAACGACGAAATTCCGGCGATAGTGGACTGCTACCGTTTCTTCGCCGGGGCCGTGCGCGCCATGCCGGGCCAGGTTGCCGGCGAGTATCTGCCCGGTCACACCTCGATGATCCGCCGCGATCCGATCGGCGTCGTTGCATCTATTGCGCCGTGGAACTATCCGCTGATGATGATGGCCTGGAAGCTCGCGCCCGCCATCGGCGGCGGCAATACGGTCGTCTTCAAGCCGTCGGAACAGACCCCGCTCACCGCCCTCAAACTGGCGAGGATTTTTGCCGAGATCCTGCCGGAGGGCGTTGTCAATGTCGTTCTGGGTCGTGGCGAGACGGTGGGCAGCCCGTTGATCAACCATCCGAAGGTCAACATGATCTCGATCACCGGCGATGTAGCCACCGGCAAGAAGGTGCTGCAGGCAGCCGCCCGGTCGGTCAAGCGCACGCATCTGGAACTCGGCGGCAAGGCGCCGGTCATCGTCTTTGACGATGCCGACCTCGAGGCGGTGGTCAATGGCCTGCGGGCCTTCGGCTACTATAATGCCGGGCAGGACTGCACTGCCGCCTGCCGCATCTACGCGGGCAAGAAGATCTACGACAAGCTGGTGGCTGACCTGACTTCAGCGGTATCGACCATCAGGTACAACCTTGAAGACGATACGCAAAACGAGATCGGGCCGCTGATCTCGAAGCGCCAGCGCGACCGCGTGTCCTCCTTCGTCGAAAGGGCGGCGGAGCTGAAGCACATCGAAGTCACTACGGGCGGCAAGCCCGGAGAAGGTCCGGGCTTCTTCTACCAGCCCACTGTCGTGGCAGGCGCCCTGCAACAGGACGAGATCGTGCGGCGCGAAGTGTTTGGCCCGGTCGTATCCGTAACCCGCTTCTCAGACGTCGATGAGGCTGTCGCCTGGGCCAACGATAGCGATTATGGGCTTGCTTCATCGGTCTGGACGAAGGATGTTTCGCGCGCCATGTCCACCGCGGCGCGGCTGCAATATGGCTGCACCTGGATCAACACGCATTTCATGTTGACCAATGAAATGCCCCATGGCGGGCTCAAGCAGTCCGGCTATGGCAAGGACATGTCGCTTTATGCGCTGGAGGACTACACGGCTGTCCGTCACATCATGGTCGCGCATGGGTGAGGTGCAGATCGCCCCGGACGGGGTTGAAGGCCACGGCGAGACAGCACGGTGCAGTCGGGCTTTTGGCCGCTAAAGAGCGGCTGCAGAGCTTCGGTGCCGCACGGCCCATGCCCCTGCCGGCCCGGCCTTCTCGGAACGCTTCAAGTAGGGATCAGGCCTGCTGTGCCCCGGCGGCCGCCGCGCCAGCCGGCTTTTCCTCCGGTGGTGGCCGACGGATTTTCGGCGCCGCTTCCCGGACATACTCGTCGAGGCCTGGGTGCCCGGCGTCGATCATCTCGAAAAGCTGGCGTCGCATCCTGGGCTCCCAGAATTTGTTGATGTGCTCGGCTACTCCGGCGATGCCTTGCTCGCGTGGCTTCGAACGGAAGAAGGTCGCGATCTGGTTCGCCATCCTAACCAGCTTGTCCCTTGTGGTTCGGACATGGTCCTGATCATGCGACATGCCTGCCTGCTCCTCTTGTCACCCGCTCCGGGTGGGTGAAAATATCGAACTCATCGCCGCGCACAAGCGCCACCAGCGTCATACCCGCCGCCTCCGCCGTGCGTATTGCGAGCGCGGTCGGCGCAGAAACGGCGATGATGACCGGCGCGCCGATCGCCGCCGATTTCTGCACCATCTCCACCGAGACACGGCTGGTAACGGCGACCGCCCCGGCAGTACCATCGATGCCGGCTTTCGCCAGCGCCCCGGCAAGCTTGTCCAGCGCATTGTGGCGCCCGACGTCTTCACGGGCCAGGACTATGCCCTTGCCAGGCAGATAGAAGCCGGCGGCATGCACTGCCCCGGTCTTGGCGTGGAAAGGCTGCTGGCTCGCCAGAAGCCTCACGGAACGCGCAATGTCATCGTCGTCAAGCGTCAGCGTGGAGGAATCGACCTGGGCGACCGATCGCATGGCCTCCTCGATCGATTCGATTCCGCACAGCCCGCAGCCGACCGGTCCCGCCAGGCGCCGGCGGCGGGCCTCGAAGCGCGTGTTTGCCACATCCTTCAGGCGGATCTGTATGTCGATGCCTTCCCCCAGATCCTCGATCTCTATCCGCTCGATTTCATCCGGGGCGGAAACGATTCCTTCGGTGAGGGAAAAACCCAGGGCAAAGTCCTCCAGGTCCGCCGGCGTCGCCATCATCACTGCATGGGTGGTTCCGCCATAGGAAAACGCCACGGGCGTCTCCTCTGGCACCATCCTTTCGGCCACGCTCACGCCATTCGCGCGCCGGGCGAGGCGGGAAGTGGCGATGACGGGTGGGCGCGGGGTCACGACGCATACCCCGAAACGCCCGATATGCCTTTAGGCCGGGAGAAGCTGTGCCTGAGCGCGTCCATCCGGCCCAAACCTACTCTGCCGCCTCCAGATGCCCCTTGATGCGCCGGGTCATCCGGCTCATCTCGGCATAGTCGTGCTGCCAGTCGCTCGGCCCGTTGGAAGGTGAAACCTGCACGGCCGTGACCTTGTATTCGGGGCAGTTCGTCGCCCAGTCGGAAGAGTCCGTGGTCACGACATTCGCCTGTGTGTCGGGGTGGTGGAATGTGGTGTAGACTACGCCCGGCGCCACCCGGTCAGTGACCTGTGCGCGAAGCGTGGTCTCCCCGGAGCGGGACGACAGTCGCACCCAATCGCCATCGCGGATGCCGCGTTCTTCGGCATCGTGCGGATGGATCTCCAGCCGGTCTTCCGCATGCCAGACATTGTTGTCGGTACGGCGGGTCTGCGCACCGACATTGTACTGGCTGAGTATGCGCCCGGTGGTGAGCAGGAGAGGGAACCGCGGCCCGACCTTTTCGTCGGTTGCGACATATTCGGTGCGAACGAAATTGCCCTTGCCGCGCACGATGCCATCCACATGCATGATGGGTGTGCCAAGCGGCGCCTTCTCGTTGCAGGGCCACTGCACTGAACCCACGCGCTCCAGAAGTTCGAACGAGACACCTGCAAAGGTGGGCGTAGTCGCCGCGATCTCGTCCATGATCTGGGAAGGATGGGTGTAATTCCAGTCCAGTCCGAGCGCGCGGGCAAGCGCCTGCGTGGCCTCCCAGTCGGCATAGCCAGCCTTGGGCTCGATCACCTTTCGCACCATGTTGATGCGACGTTCGGCATTGATGAAGGTGCCGTCCTTTTCAAGGAAGGTCGATCCGGGCAGGAAGACATGCGCATAGCGGGCGGTTTCGTTCAGGAACAGGTCCTGCACCACGACGCATTCCATCTGCGCCAGCCCTGCGGCGACGTGCTTCGTATCCGGGTCGGACTGCAATATGTCCTCGCCCTGTATGTAGATGCCCTTGAAGGAGCCGTCGATCGCCGCGTCGAGCATGTTGTTGATGCGCAGGCCAGGCTCGTTGTCCAGCTTCACGCCCCAGGCATCCTCGTAGATCTGGCGCACGGCATCGATCGCGACATGGCGGTAGCCCGGAAATTCGTGCGGGAAGGAACCCATGTCGCAGGAGCCCTGCACATTGTTCTGGCCGCGCAGCGGGTTCACGCCAACGCCCTTCCGCCCGAGATTGCCCGTGGCCATGGCGAGATTGGCCAGCGCCATCACCGCCGTCGAACCCTGGCTGTGTTCCGTCACGCCGAGGCCGTAGTAGATGGCGCCATTGCCGCCGGTTGCGTACAGGCGCGCAGCCTGGCGTATGTCCTCGGCCTCGATCCCGCAGATCTGGGCGATTTCTGCGGGACTGTAGCGCGGGTCGGAAACAAACTCGAGCCAGTCCTGGAAGGCGTCCCAGTCGCAATGCGCGCGGATATAGTCTTCGTTGTAGAGCTTCTCCGTGGCGATCACATGCCCCAGGCCGGTAAGAATGGCCACGTTGGTGCCCGGCCTGATCGGCAGATGATAGGCCGCTTCCACATGCGGGCTCTTCACGAGTTCAATGCGGCGCGGATCAATGACGATCAGCTTTGCGCCTTCACGCAGCCGCTTCTTCATGCGGGAAGCGAAGACGGGATGAGCATCTGTAGGGTTGGCGCCGATCACCAGGATCACGTCAGCGGCTTCCACCGAATCGAAATCCTGGGTGCCGGCCGAGGTGCCCAGCGTGGTGTTGAGGCCATAGCCTGTCGGTGAGTGGCACACACGCGCGCAGGTGTCGACATTGTTGTTGCCGAAGCCCTGCCGTACCAGCTTCTGCACAAGATAGGTTTCCTCGTCGGTGCAGCGTGAGGAAGTGATGCCGCCTATGGCGCCGCGGCCATACTGATACTGGATGCGGCGGAATTCATTGGCGGCATGCGTCAGCGCCTCCTCCCACGTCACCTCGCGCCACGGATCGGTGATCTTCTCGCGCAGCATGGGCTTGAGGATGCGATCCTTGTGGTTGGCGTAGCCATAGGCGAAGCGGCCCTTGACGCAGCTGTGGCCGTGGTTGGCCTTGCCCGCCTTGTAAGGCAGCATGCGCACCACCTCGTCGCCTTTCACCTCGGCCTTGAAGTTGCAGCCGACGCCGCAATAAGCGCAGGTGGTCACGACCGAACGCTCCGGCATGCCTTTTTCGAGGATCGATTTTTCGCGCAGAGCATCGGTCGGACAGGCCTGGACGCAGGCGCCGCAGGATACGCATTCCGACTCGAGGAAGGCTTCGTTCATGGAAGCCACCATCCGGCTTTCGAAGCCGCGGCCCTGTATGGTCAGTGCAAATGTGCCCTGAACTTCCTCGCAGGCGCGCACGCAACGGGAGCAGACGATGCACTGCGAGGGATCATAGGTGAAATACGGATTGGATTCGTCGCGCACCATATAGTCGATGGTCAGCGAACCATTTCCCGGCGCCATGCCTTCGCCGGCTTCGGCCATCACATGGTTGCGCCCTTCCGTTCCATAGCGGTTTTCGGTCAGGCCGACCATTTTCACCATGCGGTCGAACTCGCTGGCGCCCGTTCCGCGCTGCTCGTTCCATCCCTGAGGGTGGTCGGAGACATAGAGCTCCATCACGCCTTTGCGGATGGCGTCCAGCCGCTCGCTCTGTGTCCGCACGACCATGCCCTCGCCGACCGGCGTGGTGCAGGAAGCCGGCGTCCCGGCGCGGCCGTCAATCTCAACTAGGCAGATCCGGCAGGAGCCGAAGGATTCCAGCATGTCGGTGGCGCACAGCTTGGGAATCTCGATCCCGGCCTCCATCGAGGCGCGCATGATGGACGTGCCTTCCGGAACAGTGACGCTGCGACCGTCGACCGTCAGCGTGACCATTCTTTCTGCCTTTGAAGCAGGCGTACCATAGTCGATTTCGGTGATGAGCGAAGGGATGTCAGCCTTGACGTTCATTTTCCGCTCCTATTCCGCGGCCTCGGCGACGGGCGCCGGCTTGAAATCCTCGGGGAAGTGGGTCAGCGCGCTCATGACCGGATAGGGAGTGAAACCCCCAAGTGCGCAAAGCGATCCAAATTTCATCGTGTTGCAAAGGTCGGTGACCAGAGCGAGTTGCTTCTCCGGCTCGATATTGCGCGCAAGCCGGTCCAGCACCTCCACGCCGCGCTGCGAACCGATGCGGCAGGGCGTGCATTTGCCACAGCTTTCGATGGCGCAGAACTCCATGGCGAAGCGCGCCTGCTTGAGCATGTCGGCGGTATCGTCGAAGACGACGATACCGGCATGACCGATCAGCCCGTCCCTGGCTGCGAAGGCCTCGTAGTCGAAAGGCGTGTCGAAAAGGGCGCGTGGGAAATATGCCCCGAGCGGCCCGCCGACCTGGACCGCCTTGACCGGCCGTCCTGAACGGGTGCCTCCGCCGATCTCCTCCACGATCTCGCCCAATGTCAGGCCGAAGGCCGCCTCGAAAAGGCCCCCATACCGGACATTGCCGGCGATCTGGATGGGGATGGTGCCGCGGGAACGGCCGAGGCCGAAATTCTGATAGAAGGCAGCGCCCTTGTCCAGGATCACGGGCACCGAGGCCAGCGAGATAACGTTGTTGATGACGGTCGGCTTGCCGAAAAGTCCCTTGTGAGCGGGCAGGGGCGGCTTGGCACGCACCTCGCCGCGCTTGCCCTCCAGACTGTCGAGAAGCGATGTTTCCTCGCCGCAGACATAGGCTCCCGCGCCGACACGCACCTCAATGTCAAAGGCGTAGCTGGAGCCGAGTACGCTGGCACCAAGCACGCCGGCCTTCCGGGCGATGGCGGCGGCCTTGTTCATCGCCGCCACGGCATGCGGATATTCCGAACGGATATAAATGAAGCCCTTGGTTGCACCTGTGGCGATGCCGGCGATCGCCATGCCCTCGATGAGGACGAAGGGGTCGCCCTCCATGATCATGCGGTCGGCGAAGGTGCCGGAATCACCCTCGTCGGCGTTACAGACGATATATTTGCGATCGGCCGGGGTATCGAGCACCGTCTTCCACTTGATGCCGGTCGGGAAGCCGGCGCCGCCGCGGCCACGAAGGCCAGATTCGGTAACCTCTCGCACAATGTCGGCGGGCTGCATCGTTGTCGCCTTGCGCAGGCCCTTCAGCCCGTCGAGCCTTTCATAGGCATCCAGCGAGAACGGATCGATGACGCCGCAGCGGGCGAAGGTCAGGCGAGTCTGCCTTGCCAGGAACGGAATCTTGGCCGGGTCGCCGAGCCATCGCTTGTGCGGGCTGCCTGTCAGGAAACCGCTGTCGAACAGGCTTTTCACGTCCGAGGGCTGCACCGGTCCATAGGCAATGCGGCCAGTGGCGGTGGCCACCTCGACCATCGGTTCCAGGAAATAGGCGCCGCGCGAACCGTTGCGGATGATCTTGGCCTCGACGCCGCGCGCCGCTAGCTCACTCTCGATTGCCTTGGCGACCTTGTCGGCGCCAAGCGCCAAGGCTCCTGAGTCGCCCGGTATATAGATGCGCGGGATCATGTGCGAACCTCCCGGACGATCTCCCCGATCTTGACGTCATCAAGCCTTCCGATCGGCTCGCCATCGAGCAGGGCGGCCGGCGAGCAGGCGCAAAGGCCAAGGCAATAGACCGGCTCGAGCGTCACCGAACCGTCGTGCGTCGTTTCATGGAAGTCGATGCCGAGCAGCTTCTTAAGCTTGTCCGCCACCTCGTCTGAGCCCATGGACTGACAGGATTCGGCCTGGCAGAGCTTCAGGACATGCCGGCCTGCAGGGTTCTTGCGAAAGTCGTGATAGAAGGAAACGACGCCATGGACCTCGGCGCGACTGAGGTTGAGCGCATCGGCAATGACTGGCAGGGCCTCCTTCGGTACATAGCCGAATTCTTCCTGAACGCCATGAAGGATCGGCAGCAGCGGTCCCTCAAGCCCTTGCATTTGCTGTATGATCGACGCCGTACGCGTCGCGATCTCGGTACTTGCAGGCTGCAAAGCCATGCAGCGCCCTCCCTGTCGTTGCGCGTTTTCTCCGCTAAGTGCTTAAGAAAACAGAGAAAAGCCGACAAATCAATAAAGCACTACCGTTGTTTGATAGAAGGTTTCTATCAAACATGCCCGGTGCAGCAAAGCTAGATCAAGCATCGGTCCGGAATTGGCTTGCCAGCGCCATCGCCTCGTCCAGCAGCGCCGAGACCAGCGGTGTATGCGGCACTCGCGGTCCGGCCACCAGCCCCACGGCGTGCCGCGCGTCGGGCTCGACGATCGGTATGGCCTTTATCGGCTCGGAAAAGCCGAAGGTTTCGGTGAGGTTGAGCGGCATGATCGATGACCATTTGCCGGTCCTTATGTGCGAGAACAGAACGATCATGGAATTCGATTCCAGGGTGGGGCGCACCTCCACACCCGCCTCGGCAAGGTGCTGGTCTATGATGCGACGGTTCTGCATGTCGGGCGTCAGCAGGCACAGGGGCAGGCGGCTGACCTCCTTCCAGGTCACATGGCCGCGGTCGTAATAGGGAGTGCCGATGGCGGTGATGAGCTGATAGCGCTCGTCGTAGAGAGGCACGCTGGTAACCCTCCCGAGCGGCTCGTTGTCGAGATAGGTAATGCCGACATCCACGTCGAAATTGCCGAGCAACGTCAGCACCTCGACAGATGTCTTGGAAAGAATGGAGAAGGTTACACCGGGATGCTTTTCCCGGAAGGGCGTGGTGAGGCGCGCCACCATGGCCAGCGCCGTGGGAATCGCCGCGATGCGGATATGCCCTGACAGGCCGTGGCGGGCAGCACGCATCTCTTCCCTCATGGTGCGCGCATCGCCGACGATACGCCGTGCCCAGGTCAACACCTGCACGCCCTCTGGCGTCAGGCCCTGGAAACGCGACCCGCGCCCTGCCCCTTATAACCATCTCCGGGCCCACGGAACAAAGGCGAACCCGTCATACGGTCTTTTGCTGAAAAAAAACACACAAC
>QGUU01000357.1 GCA_003242525.1 Pseudomonadota bacterium
GTCCTGCGGGGCGATGTCGGGCTCGACCCAACCGGACCTGTACTTCAGCATAAGATGGGTGTGCTCCAGCGGAACAGGCAGGTCGCTGTCTATGGCGATGCGAAGGGGTGAATCAGCTCCGGCCATTTCGGGTCGTAGAGCCAGAGTGCCGAGCCGCATTGACGGCAGAAATTGCGTTCGCCGGAAGAGGTTTCGCCCGTAGGGTGTTCGTCGTCGTGGATCCGGGCCCGGTAGACGCCAAGATTCTCCCGGCCTTCGACGTTTAACGTGGCGTGAATGGCGGCGAGATTGATGGCATATCCGCCACCGCCCTGCTGCTTTCGACAAATTGAGCAATAGCAGAGCTGGTAAGGGGCGGGAGTGTGACTTTCGACCTCGAACCGGACTGCGCCGCAGTGGCAGGAGCCTTTCAGAAGGATCGGCATGTCAGGAAACTCCTCTGATGTTGGTGGCAACCAGCATACCCTTTCAATCCGCCAGCGGTCTCCTGCCGCCATGACAGGGCGAAGGCTGCGTGACATGATGGCGCGATGGATGACGAGCGCATACGCGAACTGTTCGACGGGCTTGGACCCGTCACCATTCGCCGCATGTTCGGCGGCAAGGGCATCTACCACAACGGTGTGATCTTCGCGCTGATCCTGAGAGGCGAGCTGATGCTGAAAGGCGATGAGACGATCGCTTCCGAGTATGAGGCGGCGGGCAGCCGGCGCTGGACCTACCGGAACAAGCGGCGGGGAACGGAAGTCGTCATGCCCTACTGGACGGTGCCTGACAGCGCCCTTGACGATCCGGACGAGATGTCAGCGTGGGCGCGCAAAGCCTATGAGGCCGGTCTGCGCAGCGAAACGTAAAGGTTTATAGCGCCCTGGCGATTTGCGCGGCCAGGCGCGCATTGTTTTCCACCAGGGCAATGTTCGTTTTCAGGCTCCTGCCGCCGGTAAGTTCCAGTATCTTTGAAAGCAGGAAGGGCGTGACCGCCTTGCCGACTATACGCTGGGCTTCCGCAGCTTTCTGCGCTGCCTCTATGTAGCCGGCCATTTCCTCGGCCGGGATTTCGTCCACCTCTGGCACGGGGTTCGCCACCAGCATGCCCCCGCTCAATCCGAGAGCCTGGCGGGTGGCGTAGAGGCGGGCGATCTTTTCCGGCGAGTCGAGCACCATGGGCGCCGGGAATGGAGACCGGCGGGACCAGAAGGCCGGCATCACCTCGCAGCCATTGCCGATGACGGGAACGCCGCGCGTCTCCAGAACTTCCAGCGTCTTTTCAATGTCCAGGATTGCCTTGGCTCCGGCGGATACGACGATGACAGGCGTGCGGGCCAGCTCGTCCAGATCGGCCGAGACGTCGAAACTGGTTTCCGCGCCCTTGTGCACGCCGCCGATGCCTCCTGTGGCGAAGACCCTGATTCCGACCAGCGCCGCACAGATCATGGTGGCAGCGACTGTGGTGCCGCCCGTGCGCCCTTCCGCCACGGCAAAGGCGAGATCCGCTCGCGAGAGCTTCATCGCATGTTCAGTGAGCGCAAGCGACTCCCGCTCGCCGTCCGACAGGCCGATCTTGATGCGGCCGTCCACCACCGCGATGGTGGCAGGTACTGCGCCTTCATCGGCTATGATTTTCTCGACCTGCGCTGCCATCGCGCCGTTTTGCGGATAGGGCATGCCATGTGTGATGATGGTCGATTCCAGGGCCACCACCGGCCGTCGCGCCGCCAGCGCTTCCGCCACCGGAGCATGCAGGTCGATGAAAGGACGGGCACTTTCCGGTGTCATGGTCGCATCTCCAGACCGAATGTGAAATTCATGGCACTTCGGCGGGTTGGGGCACAAGATCCAGCGCAGCAGCAAAATCCTTCGCGGTGAAATCCGGCGCTGAAGCGGCACTCTCAATGGCCAGCAGGGCGGCGGCAGCACCTTCGCGCAGGGCCGCGCGCAGCGGAAGCCCATTGAGCATTGCCGCGACGGTCGCGCCGGCCAGCGCATCGCCAGCGCCGGTAACATCGACGATATGGCGCGGAGAAGGCGGGCTGAGCGTAAAAATGCCGTCGCCGTCATATGCAAGAAGGGCTTCGCTACCGGCCGTCACCACCGCGCTGCGCAGGCCTTTCGCGCGCAGAGCCGCCACGACCTGCTCGGCTTGCGCACCGTACGTTAACCCGGTCAGCGCATGAACCTCGCGCCTGTTAAGGAAGGTAAGGCTCAGTCGGCCGGCGACCGTGCTCAGCCGCATCGCTTTGGCCGGGGAAATGGCAATGGCGAAAACAGGCTTTTCGGGAACCAGCGCCGTCAGCCTTTCCAGCGCAGATGCGGGCAAATTGGCATCCACCAGCAGGGCATCGGCCATTTTCGCAGCGTCGCGCAGGCTCGAGCGGCGTACCTGTTTCGGAAAAGCCATGTCATAAAGTGCCATGTCGGCAAGTCCGACCACGAGCTCGCCTGCACCGTCGAGGATTGCCGTGTAACTCGGCGTCGACCTGTCCAGGAAAATCGCGGACAGGTCGGTAATTCCAGCCTGGCGGATCGCCCCCGCCACCGCTTCGCCGGCCGAATCGCCACCCCGCACGGACATCAGTGACGCGGCCACGCTTCGCCGCGCCGCAGTGCGTAGCGCGTTGAACGCTCCGCCGCCTACGTCTTCGCGCATGATGCCGGGGTTGGACGCAGCCGGCACATAGGCTCCGCTGACCCTGCCACGCCGGTCGATATGTGCTCCGCCAACGCCGAGAAGCAGGGGGCTTGCTTTCATGTCGTCACCTTTGCCGGCAGCCTCGCGATTCGACCGGCTGCAGACGGATCGAGTCTGGAGGCCAGGCGGCCGGCATCCACATAGCCGAAAAAACAAAAAAAGAACAAATATCGATTTTCAATTTGAATCAACTATATACCTCCTCTTGCCAAATGAGAACAAAAGAGGTACAGATTTTAAATCGGCACCGGAAAGTCCGGCCCCATTGACGACCAACAGGTGATGTATCATGGCTCAGAATACGTTGCGGCTTGTAGAGGATAATTCGGTGGACAAATCAAAAGCCCTGGACGCCGCGCTTTCGCAGATTGAGCGTGCTTTCGGCAAAGGCTCGATCATGCGGCTGGGCGCTAACGAGCAGGTGGTCGAGATTGAAACGGTGCCGACGGGATCGCTGGGGCTGGACATCGCGCTCGGTGTCGGTGGCCTGCCGCGCGGCCGCATCATCGAGATTTACGGCCCGGAAAGCTCCGGCAAGACGACGCTGGCGCTGCATACCGTGGCCGAGGCGCAGAAGAAGGGCGGCATTTGCGCCTTTGTCGATGCCGAACATGCGCTGGATCCCGTCTATGCCCGCAAACTTGGCGTCAATCTCGAAGATCTGCTGATTTCGCAGCCGGACACAGGCGAGCAGGCGCTGGAAATCTGCGATACGCTGGTGCGTTCCGGCGCTATCGACGTGTTGGTGGTGGACTCGGTGGCCGCGCTGACACCGCGCGCTGAAATCGAGGGTGAAATGGGCGATTCGCTGCCCGGCCTGCAGGCACGGCTCATGAGCCAGGCTTTGAGAAAGCTCACGGCCTCCATCTCACGCTCGAACACCATGGTGATC
>QGUU01000012.1 GCA_003242525.1 Pseudomonadota bacterium
CACACCACCCGCTCGCCCGGCGCCCCGAGGGACCCCGCCACGATCACCTTGCGGTCCGCCCTGTCGGCGACGGAGCGGGCGATCTCGGCCGCGCGCCTATTGATCTCGAACACGCGGTCCTGCGCATGGTGAAGCTTGAGGCGATGGCGGGTGCCGCCGAAAGAATTGGTGAGAATGATGTCGGCGCCCGCATCAACGAAATTCTGGTGCAGGCTGACGATCGTTTCCGGATGCGTTTCGTTCAGCAGTTCCGGTGCCTCGCCGGCCGGCAGGCCCATGGCGAACAGGTTGGTGCCGGTCGCACCATCGGCCAGAAGCACGCCTTTCTCCGCGATAAGGGCGTCGATCGGGTTCGTCATGGGAATATATCCGTTCAAGGGGGAAGCGGGATAAAGACATAAAGAATTCTTTATGTCGCGTCAATGAGATTCGGGACACTCCAGCCGTCAGCAAGTATCCGCAAGCTCACGCGCAAAGCGGGCCGCCTCATGCGCGTTGACCTCGGCTGCGCGGATGAGATTGTCAAAATGGCCTGTCAGTGCCCGAATCGTGGCCGTGGCGTTCAGCACGAGATACATGTCTCCCACATAGATTGCCGCACGGTAGGGACCAAATATGGTGTAGGGGATCGAATAGCGTATCCGACCGTCATAGAGGAACAGCCGAAAAGTCGGGTAGAGATCGTCGAGCAGGCGTGCCATGTGCTCCAATTGCTCGCGCCGGACATCCGGCGACAAGCCGCTCCATACGCCCAGGCCATGCGCAAATATTTCCAGCGTGTGCCGGGGCATGCACACTTCCATATCCGTTTCCGGCCGGCGGCTGTAGTCGATGCGATATTGGGTCTCTCCGGCCTGCGCCTTGAAGCTTTTGTTGGCGATCCCGGCCTCGTATTCGACGAGTGCGTCTGTCCGCAGCAGGTCCGGGATTCCGGCGGGAACATAGCGGATTTTCGTGCCCACGGCCTCCGCATGCCATTTGGCTAGCAGCGTGCGGTCGAAGCCGCCAGCCGCCTCCTCGATTTCAAGGCTCTCGCGCAGTTCGCCGGTAACGCCCTCGTCGTGGGAAAGACCCAGCAGCCAGTCCAGCGATACCTTGAACTCGGCGGCTATGTTCAGCAGCGTCTCGGCCCGGGGAAGGCGGGTCGAGTTTCCCGACATGAGCTGCGAAAGCGCCGAGCGATCGATGCCAACGGCTGCGGCGAAAGCAGACTGGTTAAGGTCCGACCGGGTGAGAAGCAGCTTAAGCCGTTCTCGGAAAAGGGCCGACAGATCGCGCTTATCCATTTGCTGTCTCCGTGGCGCGTTCTCCCGCTTGTTCAAGTTATACTTCAGACGTTTACCAAAGACAACAAATGAGGCCTAACGGGAGCAAGCGCAACATTATGTGCGCATAATCGCATTGCGACAGGCCAGTCTTCCTGACACAACGTTGTCAGGAGGAGTCGACTCGATCGACATGGGGCGGTTGGAAATGGCACGAAGGAAATCTGCGCGTCGACCGGCTGTGGAATGGCCTACCGTGTTTCTGGCACTTGCATGCTATGGCGCATGGCTGGCGGCCGGGCTGCTGCTCTGGCCGTCATATCCTGTACTGGCGCTGGCCATCCTTATCATTACAGTCGCGTTGCAATCCTCGCTCATGCATGAAGTCCTGCATGGCCATCCCACGCGCAACGCGCAGGTGAACGAAGCCTTCGTATTCCTGCCCATCGGGCTCATATGGCCATATCGACGCTTCAAGACGCTGCATCTGCGCCACCATGCCGACGAACGGCTGACCGACCCTTTCGATGATCCGGAAAGCTACTACAAGGCGCTATGGGTGCATGAAGAATTGCCGCGCTGGCTGCAGAAGCTGCTCAGGATCAACAACACCATGGTGGGACGTTTCTTCCTCGGACCATGGCTTTCCTCCATCGGCTTCGTCATCGACGATATCAAGCAGATGATTGCCGGCGACAAGGCGATCCGCAAGGCGTGGCTTCTGCATGCCATCGGCCTTGTCGTGGTTGTGCCGATCGTCATCTTCGGCTTCGGAATGCCTCTTTGGCTCTACATTCTGGTTCCGGCCTGGTTCGGACAGTCTCTTATCTCCATCCGTACCTTTGCCGAGCATCAGTGGTCGGAGCATCCCGAAGGGCGCACTGTCATTATCGAGCGTTCACCGCTCTCATTCCTGTTCCTGAACAACAATCTGCATTTCGTCCACCACAAGAAGCCGACGGTAGCCTGGTACGAGCTGCCGCGGCTCTACCGGGAGAACCGCGAGGCCTGGCTCAAGGCCAACAACGGCTACGCCTATCCGAATTATCTTGCCCTGCTGAAGGCCTACGCCTTCAAGGCCAAGGAGCCCGTCGTGCATCCGGTTTGGCGGCGCCAGCCCGAGTCGGGCCGGGCCTTCGCGCCACGGGTGCGCACGCGCAATGTTGGCGGGCTGGGTACCGCTCCGGTCCCCGCGGAGCCGCCAAAGGAGTGATCCGCCGGTCGGCTTGCATTTCCTCCGGCCTCTCGGCCAGATGAAGCGATGACGCGCTTCATCGCTGCATTTCCCATGTATGACTGGCCGGAGGTTCGCCCGGAAGTCGATGCCCAATGGGCGCGATTGCGCGACCGCTTGCGCCGGCAGGGAATCGATGCTCCGAAGACGCTGGTTCGCCGCAATGCCGACATGCCAGCCGTTCGGGGAGGAATTTGCGATGCAGCGGGCGCAGTCATCGCCCCCGATCCGGCCGCGCTGCCGCCGGACGAGCTGAACCTGCATACGCTCTGGCTACACCCGCAATTGCTCATCGCCCAAGCCTGCTGGGGGCCGATGGAGCTTGGTCTTTCGCGACATGTGCAGGTCGTTGCTCAGCCGGATTATTCGGCCTTTGAAGGAGGGCAGGGGGAGCAATATTCCAGCGCTATCGTGATGCGACGGGATATTGCCGGGAACGATGTGGAGGCACCGCCCGACGGGGCGCCCTTAATTCCGCTGGGCAGGCTGCGCGGCAAGCGCTTCGCTTACAATAGCGCGGATTCAATGTCCGGCCGGATCGCCCTGGCGCGCGACCTGAACGCAGCTGGGGCAAGCCTCGACCTCTTTTCGAGCCGGGTTCAGACTGGCGGCCATCGCGCGTCGATGCGCGCCGTGGCCGAGGGTAGGGCCGACCTGGCCGCGGTGGATTGCCGAAGCTGGGACATGGCACGCCGCTTCGATCCGGCGGCAAAGCTGCTCTCCGTGGTAGGTTGGACGGCACGGCGCAAGGGGCTGCCCTATGTCTGTCCGCTTGCCACGCCGCCAGATGTCGTGGCTGCCTTGCGCGAGGCCGTCACGGCGGCCGGCATGGCGGCGTCCGGCTGAATCTTGCGCATCCGGACGCTACTGGCCGGAGCCTATGCCCGCATCCTTTCGCCGGTTGGATCGAATGGCGGCTCGACATTGATACGTGCGGGACGGCGCTTGCCCAGGATCTCGATCTCGAACAATCCCTCGCTCTCGTTCTCGGCCAACTCCGCCGGCACATAGCCCTGCGCCATCGATTTCCTGACATAATGTGCGTAACCGCCGGACGTTACCCAGCCCACGACACGCCATTCGCCGTCGACAATGCCGCGCACGGATGATGCGCCCTCGTCCGCCTGCGAGACGCGCACTTCCTGGCCGCGCTCGTCAAAGCGCGGGGCGCCGTAGCCGTGAGGCGGCTCGACCGTTCCATAGTCGCGCTCGACTTTTGCCCAGATAGGCTCGTCGCCCATCACGTCGGCATCGATCGCATCGACAATGAAGGACACGCGGCGCAGCTTAGGCCCTTCCGCCAGTTCCTTTGCCGCAGCGTCACGCCCGATGAAGTCGTTCTTCTCCATCTTGACGAAACGGTCCATGGACCCTTCGAAAGGCCCATAGATCGGCCGCAGTTCGCGGAACCAGGTCGGGAAATTCTTTTCAAGGCGCATGGACAAGAGAGCGCGCATGCCGAAATCGACAATGCCGAACTCGGCCCCGGCTTCCTTGATCGCGTTGTACACGAGGCGCTGATATGCCGGCTGCATCCAGATCTCGTAGCCGAGATCGCCCGTATAGGTGATGCGGTTGACCATGCAGGGAGCGCCGCCGACCGCCATTTCACGGTAGTCCATGAAACGGAAGGCTTTGGAGGACACATCCACATCTACCAGCTTCTGCAGCAGAGCCTGGCTCTTCGGGCCGGCGATGGACAGGCCGACCAGCGTCTGGTCGAAACGGTGGATGCGCACGCTGCCGTCCTTCGGCAGATGCTTTTCGAACCAGCGCATGTGATACTTCGCCGCTGCCGAGGAGCCCCAAACCATGAACCGCTCTTCGGCCGCCTTTGCCACGGTAAAGTCACCGATCAGCTTGCCGAATTCGTTGAGCATGGGGGAAAGCACGATGCGGCCCGTTTTGGGCATGCGGTTGGTGAGAATGCGATTGAGGAACGCTTCCGCGCCAGGCCCGCTGAATTCGTATTTCGCGAAATTGGCGATTTCAGTGACGCCGACGCGCTCGCGCGTGGCCCGCACCTCCTCGCCGATCGGATCGAAATCGTTGGAGCGGCGGAAGGAGACAATGTCCTTGGGCTCCGTGCCTTTCGGCGCGAACCACAGCGGCGTCTCAAGTCCCCATGAATCGCCCATTACGGCATTGTTGTCCCGCACCATGATGTCGTAGAGCGGCGTCGTCTGTGCGGGTCGGGCAGCAGGCAGTTCTTCGTTCGGGAAGCGGATGGAGAAGCGGCGCGAATAGTTTTCGCGCACCTTGGCGTTGGTATAGCGCAGCGTCGCCCATTCGCCGAAGCGGGCGACATCCATGCCCCAAACGTCGAATCCGGGGTCGCCGTCGACCATCCAGTTGGACAGCGCAAGCCCGACGCCGCCCCCCTGACTGAAACCGGCCATGACCGCGCAGGCGCACCAGAAATTCGTCAATCCCTGCACCGGGCCTACCAGCGGATTCCCATCCGGCGCGAAGGTGAAGGGACCGTTTATGACCTGCTTGATGCCAGCATTGGCGATGCCAGGAAAATGCCTGAAGCCGACCTCCAGCGAGGGGGCGATGCGGTCAAGGTCGGGCTGCAGGAGTTCATGGCCGAAATCCCACGGCGTGTTGACCGGCGACCAGGGCTTGCAAGCCTTTTCATAGGTGCCGAGCAGGATGCCGTTGCGCTCCTGGCGCGTGTAGATCTCGCCCTTGAAGTCGAGCACGCCGACCATCTCCCGGCCGGTTTCCCTGTTGAAGGCTTCGACTTCCGGCATGGGTTCGGTCAGCAGATACATATGCTCCATGGCGAGAAGCGGCAGTTCGACACCCACCATGCGGCCCACTTCGCGCGCCCACAGCCCGCCGCAATTCACCACATGTTCCGCCTTCACCGTGCCCTGCTCGGTAATGACGTTCCAGGTGCCGTCCGGCTCCTGGGTGAGCTCCACCACCCGGTTGCGCAGCACGATCTCCGCACCCAGCTTGCGCGCCGCCTTGGCGTAGGCGTGGGTGGT
The DNA here is from genome assembly GCA_003242525.1 of Pseudomonadota bacterium. Classification (GTDB taxonomy): domain Bacteria; phylum Pseudomonadota; class Alphaproteobacteria; order Rhizobiales; family Rhizobiaceae; genus Mesorhizobium. The sequence goes on from QGUU01000012.1 coordinate 5,496, forward strand.
GCCCGAGGGGTCGAGATGGCCCTCGACCGGGTCCCACATCGCGCCGACGAAGTGCTTCTCGTCCATCAGCGGAAACATTGCCTTCGCTTCGGAGGGCGTAATGAGTTCCGTGTCCATGCCAAGATAGCGGCCCTTGGCGTGAGCGAGGCGCAGGAAGTCCATGCGCTCGGGACTGTCGGCCATCATCACTCCACCCGTCAGGTGCAGCGAGCAGGACTGACCGGACAACTCCTCGAGTTCCTTGTAAAGCTGCACTGTATAGGCCTGGAGCTTGGCGACGTTGGGATCGCCGTTGAGCGTGTGAAAACCGCCGGCCGCATGCCAGGACGAGCCGGAGGTCAACTCCGAGCGTTCGATGAGCATGACGTCGGTCCATCCGGCACGTGCCAGATGATAGAGCACCGAGCAGCCGACCACGCCGCCGCCGATCACAACCGCTTTTGCATGAGATTTCATGAGAAGAACCTGCGTGGATGATAAAAGAGGATCAGTGCGCTAGAAGTCCGTCGGCGCTCCGCCTTCCGCGATGCGTCGCTCGACGAATTCGTTCAGCTCGTCGCGGATTGCCGGCTCCATATAGGGTTCCTCATAGGTCGCCAGGCGCTCCTTCCAGATGCGGTTGGCCTTCTCCACCGCAGTGGGCGAGCCGGCTTCCGTCCAGGTTTCGAAATTGCGCCAATCCGAGATGACAGGGGAATAGAAGGCTGTCTTGTAGCGGCTTTGCGTATGGGGCGTCCCAAAGAAATGGCCACCGGGGCCTACTTCCCGTATCGCTTCTACCGCCAGCGCATCCTCGGACAGGTCGAGCGGGGTAAGGAATTCCTGCACCATCTGCAAAAGATCGATATCGAGGATGAATTTCTCGTAGGAGGCTCTCAGCCCGCCTTCCAGCCAGCCTGCGCCATGCAGGAGGAAATTACCTCCGCCCTGGATGGCTCCCCACAGGGAAAAGACGCTCTCATAGGCAGCCTGCGCATCAACGGCGTTTGCGGCGCAGGTGTTCGAGGTTCGATAGGGGATGCGGTAGCGCCGGGCGAGCTGCCCCCCGACAAGCTGGGCCTTCATGTATTCCGGCGTTCCGAAGGCGGGCGCGCCCGACTTCATGTCGACATTGGATGTAAAGCCGCCATAGCCGACCGGAGCGCCTTTCCTGACCATCTGTGCAAAGGCGATGCCGGCCAGCGCCTCGGCATTCTGCTGCACCAGCGCGCCTGCAACTGTCACAGGCGCCATGGCCCCCGACAGGGTGAAGGGCGTCACGATTACCACCTGTCCGGCTGAGGCCATCTGGATGATGCCTTCCATCATCGGAACATCGAGCTTCAGGGGTGAATTGGTGTTGATGATGGTGAAGACGGACGGCTCGCGCTCGAACTGTTCGCGCGAAATTCCCCGCGCGATGCGGGCGATCTCCATGCCATCGAGGTTGCGTTCGCGGCCGAGCGAGTAGATGTGGAACACCTTGTCCGTCAGCATCGCCAGGTCGCGGACACATTCCAGGTGACGAATCGAGGGATGGATATCGGTCGGCTCGACCGGATAGCCCCCGGTCACGTGAATGACCGAGTGCATCTGCGCCAGCTTCACCAGATTGCGGAAGTCCGCCCGGTTGCCGGGCCTTCTGCCGCGATCGAGATCGGAGCAGTTGGGCGCCGATGCCACCTGCCCGAAGAAAACGTTGTTGCCGCCGAAGCGGACATTGTGCGCCGGATTGCGTGCGTGGAGCGTGAACTCCGATGGGCAGTGAGCGATAAGTTCCAGGATCATGTCGCCGTCGAAGCGCACGCGTTCGCTTCCTTGGCGCACATCGGCACCATGTTCCTTCATGATGCGCCTTGCGTCTTCATGCAGGACGTCGAGACCGATTTCCTGCAGCACCCGGAGCGAGGCGAGGTGAATCGCTTCCAACTCGTCATCTGACACCAGCTTCGTCGGCTGAAGCGGATTGCGGAGTTGCTGGAAGGGGGGCTGCTCGAAGGCGGCGCCTGCACCGGAACGCTTGCCCGCGCGTCCGCCGCGCCGAATGCGGTCGGCTGTACGAGCCGGTTCTGCTGCGTGCTGAGCGGCGGTCATGGCAAACCTCATGGAAAGCTGTTTGGAGCGAATAATGGACCGCGCGCAAGATTGCCATTTGGGAGCCGGCGACCATTAGAGCGAGGTAAACGACATCTGGCAGGGAGCGGCGAAATGTCTGCTGCCCGAGCCGGACTGAAAGGCCGGGCCACCGTTCCGCAGCAATCGAGGGGCTCTTGCTCCGCCCCGCCTGGGGCGGCTAAACTGTGGCCATGGTTCAAGACAGCCATGGCACAGCCTTCTACGCCGTGACCCCGTCGCCGCGTACGCGGCACGCGGAGCTGCTCAGGCTGTGCGCACGTATCGGCTATTCGCCGCCCCTCCTGGCCTGAAGTCACCCCCCGGCGCATGCCGCCCGATCTTCAACAGAAGGCCAGATTCATGACCTATCAGAACTATTCCCTGAAGCAGTTGCAGCAGATCGACGCTTCGCACCATCTCCACCCGTTCACCGACCACAAGGAATTGCGCGGCAGCGGCTCGCGCATCATCACCCGCGCCGAGGGGCCTTTCATCTATGATTCGGAAGGCAAGGAACTGCTCGACGGAATGGCCGGGCTATGGTGCGTGAATGTTGGCTACGGTCGGGACGAATTGGCGGAGGCCGCCTACAGGCAAATGAAGGAACTGCCTTATTACAACTCCTTCTTCAAATGCTCGACGCCCACGCCGGTATTGCTTTCCAAGAAGTTGGCCGAGATCGCACCGAAGGGCCTGAGTCAGGTGTTTTACGGCTCCTCGGGATCGGAGGCGAACGACACCGCACTCCGGCTGGTGCGTCATTTCTGGGCCCTGGAAGGCAAGCCGGAAAAGAACCGGATCATTTCGCGCAAGAACGCCTATCATGGCTCAACCATCGCCGGGACGTCGCTCGGTGGCATGGAGCCGATGCACAAGCAGCTCGGCGGCGCGGTGCCCAATATCGTGCATGTCATGATGCCCTATGCCTTCGAACTGGCGCTGCCGGGCGAGAGCGATCACGATTTCGGATTGCGCGCAGCGAAAGCGGTGGAAGACGCCATTCTGGAAGCAGGCCCGGAGAATGTGGCAGCGTTCATAGGCGAGCCGATCATGGGCGCCGGCGGGGTCAAGATTCCGCCCATGAGCTACTGGCCGGAAGTCGAACGTATCTGCCGCAAGTACGATGTGCTCCTGATGCTGGATGAAGTCATCACCGGCTACGGGCGGACGGGAGAATGGTTTGCCGCGCAGGCGTTCGGCGTCACGCCCGATACCATCACCACGGCCAAGGCCCTGACTTCGGGCTATCAGCCGCTGTCGGCGCTGCTGGTCGGCGACCGCATTGCCTCGACGCTGGTGGAGAAGGGGGGCGAGTTCTTCCACGGCTACACCTATTCCGGCCATCCGGTGGCTTGCGCAGTGGCGCTGGCCAATCTGGAAATCATCGAGCGGGAAGGGCTCATAGAGCGCGTCAAGAATGACACCGGGCCGTATTTCGCCGAGGCCTTGCGCGAGCGCATTGCCGACCACCCCTTGGTGGGCGAGGTCCGTTCCTTCGGTCTCATGGGGGCGATCGAGATCGTGAAGGACAAGGCTACGAAAGAGCGTTTCGCGCCTTCCGGCAGCGCTGCGGTGATCGTCCGCGACCATGCCATCGAGAACGGCATGATGATGCGTGCCACTGGTGACACCATGATTCTTTCGCCGCCGCTGATATGGACGCGTGAAACGATCGATCTGGCCTGCGAGCGTATCGCCAGGGCGCTCGACCTTGCGCTGGCGGATCTACGCCCCGCCTGACGCGTTGATCGGGGGGCGCGCCACGTCCTCCTCTCACTGCTTGCAGGCTTTTGCCGGCCCTCGCTCCGCCGCGCCAGCCCTCATGCAAAAACCGCGTTCCGATGGAACGCGGTTTTGCCAGATACGCGTGGCCGACGCTTACATCACACTGCGAAGGCATTGGCTCCGGTACGCGAGACCTGATCCGGAGCGCTGGGCGGTGCGATCTGCCGCCTCGCGATCCGTTCTACAGGCACATCGTTACTGCCCGGTTATCGAGACCTTAAGCAAACCTAAAATTTGCGGTTTTTCTCTCGCCACCGCGCTGAAAAATTGAAGAAACCGCATGGCTTACCCGGCGTCACCGCGCAGGAAGTTGATGATCCCGGAAAAATCGGAGACGCCGCCGCCTTGGGCGTTGAACAGCGCGTAGAGCTGGGCAGCCTCCGCGCCCAGCGGCGTGACCGCGCCGGCGGCCTGGGCGGCTTCCTGGGCGAGCTTCAGATCCTTCAGCATCAGCGCGGCAGCGAAGCCAGGCTTGTAGCCCTTGTTGGCGGGCGAGGCGGGCACCGGGCCGGGGACGGGGCAATAGGTCGTGAGAGACCAGCACTGACCTGACGAGGTCGAGGCGACGTCGAACAAGGCCTGGTGGGAAAGGCCAAGTTTCTCGGCCAGAACGAAGGCTTCCGAGACGCCGATCATCGAAATGCCGAGGATCATGTTGTTGCAGATTTTCGCGGCCTGTCCGGCGCCATCTCCGCCGCAATGGACAATTCGCCCGGCCATGGGCTTGAGCACCGGTTCGGCCCGCCCGAAGGCTTCCGCCGAGCCGCCGGCCATGAAGGTGAGGGTGCCAGCCGCGGCGCCCCCGGTGCCGCCGGATACCGGCGCGTCGATGGAAGCGTGGCCATGTTTCTGTGCGATCGCATGCGCCTTGCGTGCAGACTCGACGTCGATGGTTGAGGAGTCGATGAACAGCGCACCCTTTTGTGCCTTCGGCGCGACATCTTCATAAACGGAAAGCACGTGCTTGCCGGCGGGAAGCATGGTGATGACGATCTCGGCTTCCTTCACTGCCGCAGGCGCCGTGGCCATGACCGTCACACCGCGCTCCTTCGCAAGCTTCAGATTTTCGGGCACGAGGTCGAAGCCGAGAACGGTATGGCCGGCCTTGACGAGATTCGCCGCCATGGGGTTGCCCATGTTGCCGAGGCCGATGAAGGCGATGGTGCTCATTGGTTCCTCCGAGGTGAAAAACTTGGGTGCAGGGCAACCGGGCAAGGCAGCATTATCTGGCGCCGCTGCCTACTGCCGTCCTACCAGGTGCCGTGCGATGATGACGCGCATGATCTCGTTGGTGCCTTCAAGGATCTGGTGAACACGCAGGTCGCGCACCAGCTTCTCGATCCCGTAATCGTGCAGGTAGCCGTAGCCGCCGAGGAGCTGGAGTGCATCGTTGGCGACCTGGAAGCCGGTATCGGTCACGAACCGCTTTGCCATGGCGGACCATTTCGAGGCATCATGCGCCTTGGCATCGAGTTTCGAGGCGGCGGCGTATAGAAAGATCCGGGCTGCCTGGAGTTCGGTTTCCATGTCGGCCAGCCGGAACTGGAGCGCCTGGAACCGATTGATCGCCTGGCCGAAAGCCTTGCGTTCGGCCGTATAGGCCAGCGCCTTGTCCAGGGCCGACTGCGCACCGCCAAGCGAACAGGCGGCGATGTTGAGGCGCCCGCCGTCAAGACCCGCCATTGCGATGGAAAAGCCATCGCCCTCACTGGAAAGCAGGTTCGCTGCAGGCACCTTGCAGTCTTCAAAGATGACCTGCCGCGTCGATTGCATGTGCCAGCCCATCTTTTTTTCGTTGGCGCCGAAGGAAAGTCCGGGCGCATCCTTTGGCACCACCAATGTCGAAATGCCCTTCGGCCCTTCGGGTCCGGTTCGGGCCATCACCACATAGACGTCCGAGTCGCCGGCTCCCGAAATGAACTGTTTGACGCCGTTCAGGACATAGTCTCCGCTATTGCCACCGCTGCGTACCGCCTTCGTCTTCAGTGCGGCGGCGTCCGAACCCGATCCGGGTTCCGTGAGGCAATAGCTGGCAAGCCACTCCATCGAGGTCAGCCTGGGCAGGAAGCGCTGGCGCTGCTCCTCATTGCCGAAGCGGTCGATCATGGAAGCCGCCATGTTGTGGATCGAAATAAAGGAGGAGAAGGCGGGGCAGGCATGCGCCAGCGCCTCAAACACCAGCACCGCGTCCAGCCGGCCAAGGGCTGCGCCGCCGACATCGTCGCGCACATAGATGCCTCCGAGGCCGAGCGGGCCGGCCTCGCGGATGACTTCGGCCGGGAAATGCCGCTCGAGATCCCAGTTCAGGGCGTTGGGTGCAACGCGTTCGGCTGCGAAGGCCTCCGCCATCGCCTGGATGGCACGCTGGTCCTCGTTCAGTTCGAACTGGGTGCCGGCAGCCGGATTGATGCTGTCCATGGCATTCTCCCCGCGGGCGCTGGTCTGGCCCGCCATTTTTGGCTATTGGCAAAGGCCAATCTAGACCAATGATAGGGCCGTGCAACCAGGGCTTTGGGCGCAGCGGCTGTGCGAAAATTCGCCTTCGGGGCAAGCTGTGACGACGAAACTTGATCGACTGCTGGCTGCATTCCACACCGTTCTGGCCGGCATCGACCACGCCCTGGTAAGCGACTTCGTCAGTCGAATTCGATGGAACATGGACGCGCGCCCCCTGGGCGCCCGGCCACTCGCCTGTCTGAGGCATCTCGACCGTGCGGCCGAAATCGCCCCGTCATTTGCCAAGCCGCTGGCGACGTTCCTCGCCGAGGAGAGGGGCCGGTTCCGCTGGGGGCAGACCTATGCAGAAGCCGATCTCGGCAAGCCCTTTGTGGACAATTACGGCTGGCTGGAGGTGTTTGGAGCCCGCGGCCATTTCATCAATGACACCTTTGCCGGAGGTATCCTGATCCTGGGGCCCAACCTGCTCTATCCGGACCATCACCACATAGCGGAAGAAATCTACGTACCCCTGACGGGCGGTACCTGTTGGCGCAAGGAAGACAAAGACTTCGCGATACGCCAGGCGGGCGAGGTGATCTATCATGCCTCGAATGTGAGCCACGCCATGCAAACCGGCAGCGACCCCCTGCTGGCGCTTTACCTTTGGCACGGCGGGCCGCTGGACCAGAAATCGAGCGTGACGGGCACGATCTCAAGCGGAAAGGCCTGAGCCATGGCACGTGCATTCATGCTGCAAGGCACGGGCTCGGACGTCGGCAAGACGGTGCTGGTCGCGGGCCTGTGTCGGGCTGCTCGCAAGCGCGGGCTGAATGTACGGCCGTTCAAGCCCCAGAACATGTCTAACAACGCTGCCGTTGCCGACCTCGACGGCAATACGGCCGGTGGCGAGATCGGGCGCGGCCAATGGCTCCAGGCACTTGCCTGTGGGGTGCCGCCTTCCGTTCACATGAATCCCATCCTGCTCAAGCCGCAGAGCCATACAGGCTCACAGGTGATCGTGCAGGGGCGCGTGTTCGGCGCCGCGCGCGCCCGCGACTACCAGTCACTCAAGCCGAGGCTGATGCAGGCGGTGCTGGAGTCCTGGGAAAAGATCGGGGAAGGGGCCGACATGGTGATCGTGGAGGGTGCAGGGTCGCCCGCCGAGATCAACCTGCGGGCCAATGACATCGCCAATATGGGCTTTGCCGCTCGCGCCCGGATACCCGTCCTGCTGGTGGGAGACATCGACCGTGGAGGGGTTATCGCATCCCTGGTGGGCACCCACCGCATCCTGCCGGAAAGCGATCGCGCCATGGTGGCCGGTTACATAATCAACAAGTTCCGGGGCGATGTTACCCTGTTCGATGACGGCATCGCGGCGATCAGGCAGTTTACCGGCTGGCCCTCCTTCGGCATCGTGCCGTGGCTGCGCGCAGCCGGTCGCCTTCCGGCAGAAGACTCCGTGGTGCTGGAACGGCTGGCTTCAAGCCCGTCCGGGGCGCTGAAAGTTGCCGTGCCCATGTTGCCCCGCATCGCCAATTTCGATGATCTGGATCCGCTCAAGGCCGAACCTTCCGTAGAGGTGGTATTCGTTCCGCCCGGTCAGCGCTTGCCGGAAGATGCCGGGCTGGTGGTGCTACCTGGTTCCAAGTCAACCATCGCCGACCTGATCTTCTTCCGTCAAAATGGCTGGGATAGTGACATTGTTGCCCATGTCCGCCGCGGAGGACATGTCATCGGCATTTGCGGCGGCTTTCAGATGCTGGGACGCGTGGTACGTGATCCCCACGGCATAGAAGGCAACGTCACCGAGGCGGAAGGACTCGGGCTCCTCGACGTCGAGACGGTGATGGAGCCGGAAAAGACTGTCCGCAACACCGCCGCTCGTTCCGTACCCTTCGACCTGCCGCTGGAAGGCTACGAAATCCATCTCGGCCGTACTACCGGGCGTGATTGCGAACGTCCCTTTGCAGAAATCGACCATGTCCCCGACGGGGCCATGTCTCCGGATGGAAAGGTGATTGGCACCTATCTGCACGGTTTTCTGGCGGCGGATGCCTTCCGCGCCAGGTTTCTCGAAAGCCTTGGCGTTCGCAGCGGCGAAGTCGACTACCGCGGAAGCGTCGAGTCGGCACTGGACGAGATCGCCGACGAACTGGAACGGCATCTGGACTGCGATGCCATCTTTTCTCTCGCCAGATAAAAAGGCGCCAGAATCCTGGCGCCTCAATCTGGAAAATTGGCTCTAGGCTCCGCGGAACAGGCACGCTGCGGCAAGGACAACATAGGCGATGGTCATCACCCAGAAGGCCGAGATAGCACCCAGGCTGAAGACGCCAAATGCCATCAGCAACCCGATGATGGCGATCACAATGGTGATGATGAAGACAACCTGAGTTGGTGCGCTTAGATTCATACTTGCTCCTCCACAAGATGATTCGTGCGCGGAAATCGTACCACTGCGCAATTCAGACACCAATCAGAGCGCGCAGCGGGTTGGCAGGGTCTGACAGGAGGCTGGTTGCCAGGGCCACGCAGACCACTATCAGAAGAGGCTTGATCAGCCGGGCGCCGACGCGCACGGCCAGCATGGCGCCGAGGCGTGCACCGAGGAACTGGCAGACCCCCATTGCAACGCCGATTTTCCAGTAAACCACGCCAGCCGCCGAGAACACCACAAGAGCGCCGATGTTCGTGGCGAAGTTGAGAAGTTTGGTATGGGCCGTTGCCTTCAGTACGCCGAAGCCGGCCAAAGTGACGAAGGCGAGCATGTAGAAGGAGCCTGTGCCCGGACCGAACAGGCCATCGTAAAAGCCGACCAATGGCACGAGCGTGACGGAGAACAGGAGCGGTGACATCCGGCGGGCGCGGTCCACATCATTTATGTTGGGCTTGAACGCAAAGAAGAGAGCGATGGCAATCAACACCACTGGAAGCGCCCCGCGCAGCACGTCTGCCGGCACAACGGTTGCGGCCAGCGCGCCAAAGGCTGAGCCGGCAAGAGCCAGCAGCGCTGACGGCATGTGCCTTCTCGGGTCTACTTGCCCCTTTGCCGCATAGGCAAGGGTTGCCGATCCGGAGCCGAACAGTCCCTGGAGCTTGTTGGTCCCCAGCGCATCCACCGGCGAAAGGCCTGCCAGCAGCAAGGCCGGCACGGTGATCAGTCCTCCGCCACCGGCGATCGAATCCACGAATCCTGCCACGAAGGCAGCCACGGCAAGGATGAGGACGGTTTGAACGGCCAGGTCGAACATGGGGGGCAGGAGGGCAGGGGCCGGCCGGGATGGCCGCAGGCGGGAGTTTCGAACACAGCAGCGCGTGATTGGCAAGCGAATGCTTTTCCTGGATCTATGGGAATGCGAGCGTGGTGTTGCGAACCGCCACGGCCAAAGCGAGGCAAAGGTCGCCCCGTGCATGGTCGTGATGCCGGGAGAATGTATCGGTCAGGCCAGAACTGCCTGCAGGCGGCTGAGGTCGTTGAGGTGGGCCATTGTTGTCTCGTAGCCCTGCCTGATCGTCTCGTCGGCGCGGTGGAACTCGGTCATTCCGACATGTCCGAGCTTCGGATGCAGCGTCAGGTCCGGGGGGGGCCCGGCCGGGGGGCGGGGGGAAATGTTGGCTGGACGGTGTTTACAGGCACCAGTA
>QGUU01000358.1 GCA_003242525.1 Pseudomonadota bacterium
GAGGTGCCCCGTAAACAGGATGTGCGGACGCTTCTCCGAGGCGATGCGCTCGAAAAGCGCGATGCTTTCTGCGGGCACCTCGATCCGGCCCGGTTTCGATGCCTTGGGATCGAAGTCGAAAAGGCGGTCGAGAAAGACATACTCTGCGGCAAGACGGGCCATGTTGCCCCACATGTCCAGGGCGATGGCCCGAATCTCGTCCTCGCTCTTTTCAGGGTAGGCTTGGCGCAGATTGTCCAGGGCCACACGGTGACGCCCGACCAACGGCCCGATGCGGCGCGCGGCGGCATCGACAAAATCAAGTGCCCTGTCCATCGGCAGCAGGCGCAGCATGCCCATGATGGCCATGGCCAGCCTGGCGATCAACCAATGTTTGATCCTGCGCAGCCTCATCGCAAGGGTAAAGCGCAGGCCTCTGCTCTTTCGTCCTGCCAAGAGGCGCCTCAGTCCATCCGCAAGATGATCTTGCCGAACACGTCACGGCTCTCCATGCGCTTGAGCGCCTCGCCGATGCCGTCGAAATCCACTTCAGTGTCGATGACGGGCTTAACCAGCCCTGCCGCCATCTTCAACATGGCGTTGGCCATGTTCTCCATGCGGCAGCCGAAAGAGCCGAGGAGCTTCAACTGCTGTTGGAAGAGCTGCATCAGGTTGACCTGCGTAGACACTCCGGAAGTGGAACCGCAGGTGACCAGCCGTCCGCCGCGCCGCAATGAGAGCATCGAGCCGGCAAAGGTGTCGGCGCCGACATGCTCGAACACCACGTCCACGCCCTTCTTTCTCGTCAGCTTGCGCACGACGCCCTCGAACCTGTCCTCGCGATAGTTGATGACATGGTCCGCGCCAAGCGCCTTGGCCTTATCTATCTTGTCGTTCGAGCCCACTGTCGTGATGACCGTGCAACCCATGCGCTTTGCAAGCTGGATCGCCGCCGACCCGATGCCCGAGCCGCCGGCATGAACGAGGATGGTTTCTCCGGGTTCAAGCTTTGCGTTGTCAAACAACATGTGCTCGACGGTGCCGAAGGTTACCGGTGCGACGGCCGCTCCCACGGCGTCAACGCCGGGAGGCGCAGGCACCAGCAGCCGGGCCGGAACATTTATCTTTTCCTGGGCGAAGCCATCGAGATGGAAACCGTGAACTCCGGACACATGTTCGCACAGATTGTCCCGACCCTCACGGCAGGGCCGGCAAAGCCCACAGGTGCGCGCCCCATATATGGAAACGATCTGCCCCGGAGCGAGGCCGGAAACGCCTGGGCCAACGGCCTCCACTTCACCGGAAGCCTCGGCACCGATGACCAGCGGAAGCTTGCGCTTGGCGAAGGCCATGCCCCGCCAGCCCCACACATCGATGTGGTTCAGCGCCACCGCCCTTATGCGGAGCGTCACCTCGCCGAGCGAAGGTGAGGGCGGCGGCGGCAGATCGACGGCTTCAAGCCGTCGATCCTCGATGAGTTGCAATGCGCGCATGACGTGCGATGGTCCGGTTGAACGCTGAACGGTCGCTTAGACGGGTTCCCTTGCCATGACAAGGCAGGTGTTCTGCCCGCCGAAGCCGAAGGAATTGGACAGTACCGTCCGGAGGTTGGCCTCGCGCTTCACGTTCGGCACCACGTCAAGCGGGATGGCCGGGTCGGGGTTGTCGTAATTGATGGTGGGCGGGATCACTCCCTCGCGCATCGTCATCAGCGAGAATGCGGCCTCGATCGCGCCGGCTGCGGAAAGCGTGTGACCGATCATGGACTTATTGGAAGAGATCGGAATCCTTGCAATTCGCTCGCCGAACACCGTGGACAGCGAAAGGTGCTCCATCTTGTCATTCTCCGGCGTGGAGGTGCCGTGCGCATTGATGTAGTCGATTTCATCTTCCGAAAGACCGGCATCCGCAAGCGCGGCCTTGACGGCAGCGATAGCGGGCGAGCCGTCCGGCTTGGAACGGGTGCGATGAAAGTCGTCGGCCTTCTCGCCGCACCCCCTCAATATGCCGAGTATGGTGGCGCCGCGGGCGAGAGCGGTCTCGAGCGGCTCCAGCACCAGAGCGGCCGAACCTTCTGCCAGCACGAATCCGTCCCGGTCCTTGGAGAACGGCTTGGATGCCTTTTCAGGGACCTCGTTACTGGTGGAAAGAGCCGATAGAAGGTTGAATCGGATCAGCGCTTCGGCGGTAGCCGATCCGTCAGCGCCGATCGCCAATGCGCGGTCGCACTCCCCGCGTCGGATAGCCTCGACGCCAAGCTGAATGGCCGTGGCGCCGGAAGCGCAGGCAGTCGAGAGCGTGATCGGCAAGCCGGTAGTGCCGAAACGGTCGGCCAAACGGTCGGCAATGAAGCCAAATTGCGACGTATCGAACATTTCGAGCGAATTCTGCGCACGGGCAACCTCCAGCAGCCGCTGCGAGGTGTCCGGGTTCGCGCCGCCCTTGTAGAGCGCCAGCCTGTCGTGCCAGTCCAATTCCACGGGCGGCGAGGCGAGGAAGAGAGGGCCTCCGAAATCGTCTCTCGACAGGCCGGATTCCTCGATCGCCTCGATGGCGGCCGTTTCAGCAAGCTCATAGGTCAGCGCGCTGGCGCCCTTGGAACTGGAGGGCAGGAAATCAACCATTCCGGCAATGCGAGTGCTCAGATGGTCGACCGGAAAGCGCGTGATCGGATGTATGCCGGATTTGCCGGCAGTCAGCGCGGCCCAATTCTCGGCCTTGCCTTTGCCAAGCGAAGTGACGACACCGATGCCCGTCACCGCCACCACCGGCCGTCCCAAATGGTCCTCAAACCTGGCCATGCGCAGAGCCTCGTTCCTCGTCAGGCGGCGCGGACGAGCGCCACGCCTTCGAATCGGTGATAGCCGACCGTGGTGGCGAGAACCTGGTCGGGAATTTCTTCGAACGGCTTTTCGTTCCCGGCGTCGAAAGCCGGGTAGGGGGCCTTGTTGGCCACTGCCAACGCGGCCAATGCCACAGTGAACGGGAACTGCGCCTCCTTCAGATGCCCGGTCAGGGTCGCAAAGGCCCGCGGCGCAATATTCGGACGTGCATCAAGTGCGGCCCTCTCGGCTGCAGTGGCGGCGTGTGCGCCGGATGCACCGGAGACCGCAAGCAGATCGTTCTGGGGCAGGCCAGCGGCGTCGAGCAGCAAATTTATCCCTGAGTCCAATTCTCCTTGAGAGCGGCGGGCCCGTCCTGAAAACACCTGCCCAAGCGTGGCCTATGCCTTTTTGGCCCGCTTCTCGGCGTGCTCCCGGCTTTTCCGGGCGCGAAAAGCTCCGCCCGGGGCTGTGGCAAACCCCCCCCCTTCGCTGCCCTTGTGTGTGCAGACCGGCTTCCAGGGCGCACGATGGAGATATCCTCCCAACTCGTAACCCAGCAGCATGTCAGGATGCTCCGTCTGGAAGGCCCCGCCGACGAGCATGTGCGTAGACTGGCCGGAACGGATGCGCGCCGCCGCTGTTTCGAGGGCAGCCACGCCTGCTCCTTCCTCACCCATGAAGGTGCGCGAGGACCGGGAACCTTTGGGGCGATTGGAGAAATTCCGGGCGGGAGGGTTGAAAATCGGGGCAGGAAAAAATTGGG
>QGUU01000359.1 GCA_003242525.1 Pseudomonadota bacterium
AGGCAAGGCAGCTTGGCCTGCCGGTCAAGCCGCATGCCGATCAGCTTTCCAACCTGCATGGCGCCAAACTTGCGGCTGACTGGGGGGCCCTTTCAGCCGATCATTTGGAGTATACGGATGATGATGGCGCGCGCGCCATGGCGAGGGCCGGCACGGTGGCCACGCTGCTTCCGGGCGCCTTCTACTTCATCCGGGAGACGAGAAGGCCGCCGATCGATCTCTTCCGCAGGCATGGGGTTCGCATGGCGGTGGCGACGGACTGCAATCCCGGCACCTCGCCTCTGACGTCACTTCTGCTGGCAATGAACATGGCGGCCACTCTGTTCGGCCTCACGGTAGAGGAATGCCTTGCGGGAGTTACCCGCGAAGCGGCCCGGGCGCTTGGCCTGCTCGGCGAAACCGGCACGCTCGAAGCCGGCAAGCGGGCCGACCTCGCAATATGGGACATCGAGCGACCTGCCGAACTTGTCTACCGCATGGGATTCAATCCGCTGCACACACGCATCTGGAGAGGACAATGAACGAGATCGTCCTGGCCCCGGGCAACGTGAAGCTGGCCGAGTGGCGCGCAATCTATCGCGGGGCTCTGCCTAAACTTGCCGCGTCATGCCGCTCAAAAGTGGAGGAAAGTGCCCGGGCGATCGAGCGTATCCTGGCCAAGGGCGAACCGGTTTATGGCGTCAACACCGGGTTCGGCAAGCTTGCCAGCGTGCGCATTCCTGCGAGCGACCTTGAAACCCTTCAGCGCAACATTGTGCTTTCGCATGCCGCGGGCGTTGGTGAGCCCATGCCTCTGGCCGTCGTCCGACTTATGATGGCGTTGAAGATGGCTTCGCTGGCCCAGGGAGCTTCCGGCGTCCGTCCGGAAACGATCGACCTGCTGGAGGCGATGCTTGCGGCAGACGTTATCCCGGTGGTGCCGGCACAGGGATCTGTCGGCGCTTCCGGTGACCTCGCGCCGCTTTCACACATGACGGCAGCGATGATTGGCGTCGGGGAATGTTTCACTCCGCATGGCCGTGTTCCGGCCAAGGTCGCCTTCGTTTCGCATGGGCTGGAGCCTGTAACGCTCGGAGCCAAGGAAGGGCTGGCACTGCTCAACGGAACGCAGTTCTCCACGGCTTATGCGCTCGCTGCCCTGTTCGAAGCCGAGACGCTTTATCAGTCGGCACTGGTGACAGGCGCCCTTTCCACGGATGCCGCGCGAGGTTCCGACGCGCCATTCGACCATCGCATCCATCTCCTCAGAAGACACAGGGGCCAGATCGAGACGGCCGAGGCCCTGCGCAAGCTTATGGCGGGCAGCGCCATACGCGAGTCGCACCGGGTCGGCGACGAGCGCGTTCAGGACCCCTATTGCCTGCGCTGCCAGCCACAGGTGATGGGCGCCTCACTCGACCTTCTGCGCAAGGCGGCCGACACACTGGCTACCGAGGCAAATGGCGTCACCGACAATCCGCTGATCTTTGCCGAGGACGACACGGCGCTTTCCGGCGGCAATTTCCATGCCGAACCTGTGGCCTTTGCAGCCGACATGATCGCTTTGGCGGTCTGTGAGATCGGTTCCTTGGCGGAGCGCCGCATCGCCATGCTGGTCGACCCGGCGCTGTCTGGAATGCCGGCCTTTCTTACGCCCAAGCCGGGCCTCAACTCCGGTTTCATGATTCCCCAGGTCACGGCCGCAGCGCTTGTTTCCGAAAACAAGCAGAAGGCCTATCCCGCGTCCGTGGACTCGATTCCCACCTCGGCCAACCAGGAGGATCATGTCTCCATGGCGGCGCACGGCGCCCGCCGTCTGCTCGGGATGGTAGAAAATGCCAGTGCAGTGATCGGCATCGAGCTTCTGGCGGCGGCTCAGGGGTGCGATTTCCATGCGCCGCTGGAATCGAGCCCCCCGCTTGAGGCTGTGCGGCAGGTCGTGCGCAGGGAGGTGCCGCCTCTGGATGACGATCGACATTTCCACCCCGACATGGAAAGGGCCATAGCCCTGGTGCGCTCGGGCAAGGTGGTGAGGGCGGTGGAACCCGTCGCGCTACCAGCAATCGAAGGCGCAATCGCATGACCTGGCCGTCCTGGTTAACCGTTGTTCGGGGAACCACGCCATTGGTCGTGTCCATTCCGCACACCGGAACCGACCTTGCGGATATCGAACCGCAACTGGTTTCCCCATGGCTGGGCCGCTGCGACACGGACTGGTGGATCGAGAAACTGTATGACTTCGCGGCGGATTTGGGCGCAACAGTCGTGCGAACAGGGATTTCACGCACGGTCATTGATGTGAATCGCGATCCGTCCGGAGCCTCGCTCTATCCCGGTCAGACGACCACCACGCTTTGCCCTACCGAAACGTTCGAGGGAGTGGCGCTCTACAGGGAGGGCGCAGAGCCGGACGCGGAGGAAGTTGAGAGGCGGCGCGAGACGTGGTTCAGACCCTATCATGCGGCGCTGCAGGCCGAGATCGACCGCCTGCGCGGTCTGCACGAACGGATCGTGCTCTATGACTGCCACTCGATCCGCTCGGTGCTTCCCCGCCTGTTCGAGGGCACGTTGCCCGTGTTCAACCTTGGCACCAATGATGGTGCGAGCGCGGACGCGGCACTCCAGCGCCTGGTGACGGAGATCCTGGTCGAAACCGGCGAAAGCTTCGTGGTCGACGGTCGGTTCAAGGGCGGCTGGATCACGCGCCATTATGGGCAGCCCTCCGCAGGTGTTCACGCCCTTCAGATGGAGCTTGCTTGCCGCGGCTATCTTCGCGAGCCGGCTGAAGCGAGCACGCCGGAAAACTGGCCCGTGCCTTATGACGCCGCCTATGCGGCCCCGATCCAGTCCACGCTGAGGAAGATTCTCGAAACCGCATTGGCATGGGCGACGACCCAGTCGCCTTCTTCCAGGGGATGACCGCCATGACCGATCCGCGCCACAACATCCGTGAGATTCGCGCTCCTCGCGGCGACCGGCTGAACGCCCGGTTCTGGACTACTGAAGCGCCGCTGCGGATGCTGATGAACAATCTTGATCCTGATGTAGCCGAAAATCCGAACGAGCTGGTGGTCTATGGCGGTATCGGACGGGCTGCGCGGACCTGGAATGATTTTGACCGCATCGTAGCTTCCCTCAAGGCACTGGACGAGGATGAGACGCTGCTCGTGCAGTCGGGCAAGCCTGTAGGCGTGTTCCGCACCCACAAGGATGCCCCTCGCGTCCTGATTGCGAATTCAAACCTGGTGCCGCATTGGGCGAATTGGGAGAAATTCCATGAGCTCGATCGAAAGGGCCTGATAATGTACGGCCAGATGACGGCCGGCTCCTGGATCTATATCGGCTCGCAGGGCATTGTGCAGGGCACCTACGAGACGTTTGTCGAGGCGGGGCGCCAGCACTACCACGGCGATCTCAAGGGCAGATGGATTCTTACCGCGGGTCTCGGCGGGATGGGGGGGGCGCAGCCGCTGGCGGGGGGGTTGGCCGGGGGCTGCTGCCCCGCCCTCGAATGCAAACCCGGCTCGACCGATTTCCCCCTGGCCCCCCCCTATTCCCGCGAAAGGGGGGGAAAACCGGGCCCGTTT
>QGUU01000360.1 GCA_003242525.1 Pseudomonadota bacterium
AGACGCCTGAGACCCAAGCCGCTCCCGCCGAACCGGAACGCTCGCCGCAGGAAGCCCCTGCAGAAGCCGAGCAGCCCCGCAGGCAACGCCAGCAGCAGGCCGAGCCTGCTCCCGCCCAAGAGCCGGCTCCGGCCGAAGAGCCCGCCCCGGCCCCTGCCGAGCAGGCGGCGCCCCAGCAACAGGAGGCAACTCCTCCTTCC
The DNA here is from genome assembly GCA_003242525.1 of Pseudomonadota bacterium. Lineage (GTDB taxonomy): Bacteria > Pseudomonadota > Alphaproteobacteria > Rhizobiales > Rhizobiaceae > Mesorhizobium. Next base: position 201 of record QGUU01000360.1, read on the forward strand.
GAGGCGGAGCAGCGCCCACGCAGAAAACGCCAGCAACAGCAGGAACAGGCACAGCCTCAGGAAGAACCGGCGGCGGAGCCCCCAGCGGAAGCGCAGCCCGCGCCTGCGGAGGAAGCAGTTCCAACACCCGAACAAAGGCCGGCTCAGGCCGAGCAGGCACCGGCACAATCGGATGAGCCTGCCGAGGAAACGGCAGAGCCCCGAAACAGACGCGAGAAACTGCGCGACTACCTGAGAAAGAAGCAGCAGGGCGATGAAACACCCACCCAGGCGCAGCCTCGGCAAGCTCCCACGGAAGGCGAGCAGGCCGCTCCTGCACAGCCGCAGAACGCCGAGGAAGCGGCGCCTGCCGGCGAGGCGCAGCAGGAAACCGAACCTCAACTCCCCGCCGCGCAACGGGAGCAGGCCATTCCAAAGAGTTCTTCGGAAGCCGAGGAGCCTCTTCCGGAAAACGCCGCACCCCTCCCCGACAGCGCCAAGAGCGCAGGAGAGGGTGCGGAGGATACAGGCGAGCAGCCCCGTCGCACCCGGCAGCGTGCGCGCGGCGAGGAGCCCGAGAATCTCCCTCGATCCGATTCGGCGGCGCAGGAAGCTATCGAAAGAATTGACAGGATCGACTCCGTCGAGGCCACGGAAGGCAGGCGCATTGACCGCGACCGGTGGCAGAACGAGCGCCGCGAGCGCCGCGAGGAATGGCGCAGGCGCGAAGGTGGAGAGGTCGTCAGGGAACTCGACGACAGGGTCATCGTGCGTTTCGGCGACAGGATCTATATCGATCGCCGCGATACCAATTCCCGGCTGGAACGGAACGCCCGCGACAGCTATGTCGAGGTGCTGCCGAACAATTTCACCCGCTACACGATCGTGAAGGAAGATGGCGTGCGGGTGGTGACGGTGCGCAATGCGGATGGCGAGATAGTACGCCGTTCCCGCATCATGCCCGACCGCCGCGAGGTCGTGCTCTACTATGTGCCGGAAAGCTATTATGGCCGGATGAGGGGCGGCTATTACGACGCAGGTGCGGATCTGCCACCTCTCCGGCTTGATATCCCCGCCGACGAATACATTCTCGACGCAGAGCGCGCCCGGCCGGATGACTATTACGTCTATCTCGACGCGCCTCCCGTCGAGCCGGTGGAGCGCATCTACTCGGTAGATGAGGTCGTGCACTCCGCGCGCATCCGGGACAAGGTGCGGCGTATCGATCTCGACACCATCACCTTCGACACCGGTTCTGCCGAGATTCGAGAAGACCAGCTGAACAGCCTTGAGGCTCTCGGCGAGGCCATGAACAGGATTCTCGACCAGAACCCCGCAGAGACTTTCCTGATCGAAGGCCATACTGACGCGGTCGGCTCAGATGAATCGAACCTGGTTCTTTCAGACGAGCGGGCGCAGGCTGTAGCCGAAGCGCTGACCACCGTGTTCGACATTCCTGCCGAAAACCTCACCACTCAAGGCTATGGAGAGCAATATCTGAAGGTCAACACGCAAGGAGCCTCGCAGGAGAACCGGCGTGTCGCCGTGCGCCGCATCACGCCGTTGGTCGCTCCGGTTGCCAGTGCCCAATAGCTGACTGGCGCCACGTCCAGGTTGAAACGTGGCGCGGTCTACCCCAGATTCCTTTGGGGTTCCCTGCCCCGTCCCGTCCTCCAGCGGGACATGAAGCCCGGTCATTCCCTGGCCGGGCTTCTCATTTGCGGGAAATTCATAAAGGCCTAGAACAGGCCGGTCACTTTGGTCTGCGTGCGCTCGAACACTTCGTCTGGCACGAAGAAATCGCCAGCGAGCGGTCCCTCCACTCCCGGCGCATATTTCGAGAAATCCGTGACGCCTTCGGCGCGCAGCACCTCTTCGTCAATATAGAAGTTGCCGGTGGCCTCGCGCGACGGCCTGTTGAAGATGGCATAGGCCGCATCGGCCACGATCTCAGGCGAACGGCTCAGCGCTGCCACGGAAGGCCCGCCCAGAAGATTTCGTACTGCAGCGGTGTCGATGGCCGTAAGCGGCCACAGCGAATTGACCGCAATGCCGTCCTTCGCGAATTCGGCACTCATGCCCAGCGTGCACATCGACATGCCGAACTTGGCCATCGTATAGGCCAGGTGGTTCTTGAACCATTTGGCCTTCATATCGAGCGGCGGCGCCAGATTCAAAATGTGAGGATTCTGCGCCATCTTTAGATGTGGTATGCATAATTTCGAGACGAGAAAGGTGCCTCGCGCATTGATCTGGTTCATCAGATCGTAACGCTTCATATCCGTTTCCAGCGTTCCGGTAAGCTGGATCGCGGAAGCATTGTTGACGCAGATGTCTATGCCACCGAACCTCTCGACGGTCTTCATCACGGCTTCGGCCACCTGTGCCTCGTCCCGTATGTCGCATACGACTGGCAGCGCCCGGCCCCCGGCCTTTTCGATTTCTTCGGCCGCCGTATAGATGGTCCCAGGCAGCTTTGGATGCGGCTCGGCCGTCTTGGCAGCAATGGTAACGTTGGCGCCGTCACGGGCGGCGCGCAATGCGATCGCCAGACCTATGCCGCGCGAACCGCCTGATATGAACAGTGTCTTTCCCTTGAGCGACATTGCAGATTCCCTCTAGCCGACGGCGATCATTGCCGGGGCCTTCCTTCGGAAGCAAGGGCGGGACGTTCTTGCCTCGCCACCGCATATCAGGACAAATTTGCGCCGCCTGAGCTCAACAGTCCGAAATCGGCATCAGTCAAACAGGCGTTCGCCCTGTTCCTCAACCAGCTGAATGCCTTTCCTGATGGAGATTTCAACGGCGTCGTTCAGCCCGGCGAAGCGGTCGGCGCGAATGAAGCGGTGCTCTTTCAGCACGCCGTCAATTTCCTTGGATACAATTCCGCAGGTCTGGTACTGGCTGCCCTCCTTGAAAGGCGTCGCGCTGATAGTGAAGCCCTTATGCTCCACCTGCTTGGCAGGGGCAGCGGAAGCAGGCGCATCGCCTGACCCGCCACGGAAAAGTCGCTTCAGGAAAGACATCTTCTCATCTCCTTGCGATTACAATGGCGCGTCTTGCTCCCTTGACGCAACCGCCTTGTCTTGGCGGAGGGCCAGCGCCTCTAATGCCGTCGCGGCATTTTCCAGCATGCGGGCGGCATTTTCCAGCATGCGGGCGGCCTCGTCCAGCTTGTCCGCCGAATCCTCGGCAAGCACTGCCCTTGACCGCTTTCGCAAGGTGCAAAACCGGATCGAGCGGCGCTGATCCAGGTCATGACAGATGCAGAAGGATTTCCCGATGATGCGGCCGTTCGCGATGCTCGAAAAGGTAAATGCCCTGCCACGTTCCAAGGGCCAGACGCCCGTTCATGACCGGGATGGACACGGATAC
>QGUU01000361.1 GCA_003242525.1 Pseudomonadota bacterium
TCCACTCCTTGCAGTTCACCACGCAGGCGTGGCAGCCGACGCAGACATCGAGATCTATGACCAGGCCAAGTTTCTTGCCTGTGGGGTGGGAAGGAAGCGAGGTCATTTCGCCCACTCCTGCCCATAGCGCAGTTCATCCGGAGGCGGTTCGTGGCCGGCGTGACGTACTGGCGGGAAATGCGGCTCGCTGACCGCACCAGGCTCTGCCTTCTCGATACGTACGCGCAGGTCATACCAGGCGGCTTGCCCGGTGACCGGATCGGAGTTTGAAAGCCGCATTCCACTTTCTTTCGAAGGCAAAAGCTCGGCGATCAGGTGATTCATCAGGAAGCCCTTCCTTGCTTCCGGGGAATCCTTGTCCAGCGCCCATGCGCCGGCGCGTTTGCCAATGGCGTTCCAGGTCCAGATTGTCGAGGCGTTGACTGCTTCCATGCGCGCAATCTCCACCTTGATGCGGCCGTGATGCGAAACGACCCACACCCAGTCACCATCGCGCAGATCCAGTTCGTCACAGATCGGCCCGGGAACGTAGAGTGGATTCCTGGTGTGGATCTGCCGCAGCCATGCATTCATCGACCCCCAGGAATGATACATGGCCATCGGCCGTTGGGTAATGGCATGGTAGGGAAAGGCCGCCCTGTCGACCATCGCCTCCTCGAACGGCCTGTACCAGACGGGCAGTGGATCGAAACAGTCCAGGATGCGCTGGCGATAGGGCTCCGGCGCAACGGGCTCGCGCAACCCGGCCGCCGAGAGGCGGAATTTCTGCAGCGTCTCCTGATAGAGCTGGAACGTCACCGGCTGTGGAGTGTCGAAGAAGCCCAAGCGGACTGCGAAATCCTGATAGGCCTGGTTGGCGTGCTTGAAGAACTGGGCCTCCATCGGGATGGGCATGGAGAAGAAGGAGCCGTTCTCGACATAGCGCTGCAACTGATCTGGATTTGCAGCGCCCCGCCCCACCCGGTCGCCTTTCAGACCGCGGAACCCTGCCAACGGCCCAATGCCCGGCCTGCGCTCATGGCGCACGATATAGTCGGCATAGTCCTTGTAAAGCGGTCGGCCCAGGCTGTCGGCGAAGCCAGGCAGTCGCAAGCGGGCGCCAAGGTCCAGCAGCACGGTCTGGAAGCCGCGTACATTTCGGTCGGGCTCCAGCACGGGCCAGCGTATGGCGTCCTGCACCGCATCCGGCTCGGATATCGGCCGGTCGAGCAGCGAGATACAATCATGCCGCTCAAGGTAGGTCGTGTCCGGCAGTACCAGATCGGCATAGGCGACCATCTCCGAGGCATAGGCGTCGCAGTAGATGATCCTGGGAATACGGTATTCGCCCGTTTCGGGGTCCTTGTCCTCCAGCATCCTTATGGTGCCGGCCGTGTTCATGGACGAGTTCCAGGCCATGTTGGCCATGTAGAGGAACAGCACGTCGATCGGATACGGGTCCCCGGCATGGGCATTGGCGATCACCATATGCATCATTCCATGCGCGGCGATGGGCGCCTCCCAGGAGAAGGCCTTGTCTATGCGCGACGGCGTGCCATCGGCATCCACCAGAAGGTCTTCCGGCCCGCGTGGAAAGCCGAGGTGCGGTCCGGCGAGAGGCTTGTCGGAGCCAAAATGCTCCGCACGGCCATGCGGCGTGGGATGCGCCGAAACCGGTTTCGGATAGGGTGGCTCGAAGCGGAAGCCGCCGGGACAATCCACCGCGCCTATCAGCACCTGCAAGAGATGCAGCGCCCGCGCCGTCTGGAACCCGTTTGAATGGGCAGAGAGGCCGCGCATGGCGTGGAAGGAAACCGGCCGGCCCACATAGCCCGAATGCCTCTCTCCATGGATGTCGGTCCATGGTTGCTGGACAAAGATTTCTTCCTCGAATGCAACCCGTGCAATCTCCGCGGCAAGGCCGCGTATCGTGCCGGCGGCAAGGCCGGTTTCAGGGGCTACAGCCTCGGGAGAGTATTTCGGATCCAGATATTTCTCTGCCAGCAATTGGAACGAAGGTACGGCAACGCGGCCATCCTCCAGTTCGTAGCTGCCTGAAAGTGCAACCCGTGCACCCTTGGTGCCGGCGGGAACGGCTCGTTCCGTTACCGTTTCCCAGACCAGGGGACGGCCCGCCGCGTCGCGGGCAAACAGCCCGTGCTCGGCCGTGCCTGGGGCATTGATGACCAGCCAGGGCGCATTGGAATAGCGCACCAGATAGTCGACGTCGATTTTCCGCGCCTTCAGCAGTTCGTGAACGATCGCCAGAATCAGCAGTCCATCCGTACCCGGCCGTATGCCGATCCAATTGTCAGCGACAGCCGAATAGCCGGTGCGCACCGGATTGACCGAGACGAAACGGGCTCCCCTCGCCTTCAGCCGTGAAATGCCGATCTTGATCGGGTTGGAATCGTGGTCTTCCGCCACGCCAAAAAGAATGAACAGCTTCGTCCGTTCCCAATCCGGCGCTCCGAATTCCCAGAAGGCGCCACCGATGGTCATGATCCCTGCAGCGGCCATGTTCACCGAGCAGAAGCCGCCATGTGCGGCGTAATTGGGCGTACCGAATTGCTGCGCCCAGAATCCGGTCAGCGATTGCGACTGATCCCGCCCCGTAAAGAAGGCCAGCTTCCTTGGGTCGTGACGCCGCACCTCGCCCAGCCAATCGGTGGCGATGGCAAGCGCCTCGTCCCAGGATATTTCCTCGAACTGTCCCGAACCACGCGGGCCGACGCGCTTCAGCGGTGCCCGCAGCCTCGCCGGCGCATAGTGCTGCATGATGCCGGCGGACCCTTTTGCGCAAAGCACGCCCCTGTTGACCGGATGGTCCCGGTTGCCCTCGATGTAGCGGATCTTGCCGTCCCGGATATGTACGTCGATTCCGCAGCGGCACGCGCACATGTAACAGGTGGTCTTGCGGACCTCATCTGAGACGGCTTCGGACAAAGCTGGCTGATGGCGCTGATTCATGACGGACTCCTCGACAGAGTCCTATCGACCTCCAGCCGGAATGCAAATGCGTCAACTCAGGCAGCGCAGGCGGAGTTTTTTTCCCTGGGCCGGCTTCGACGGAAAGGAATTGCTTCCGCCCACTTGTCTCCGTTAGCCTTGGCTCAGTCGACTACGACAATACGGGTATTCCCCATTCCGGCCTTCTTCACCAGCGAATAGAAGATCGCGGCGTTACCCGTATGCAGGCGCACGCAGCCATGCGATGCCGGCCGACCCAGATGTTTGACGGCCCCGGTGCCGTGAATCGCATATCCACGGTGATAGAAGACCGAATATGGCATGGGCGACATGTCGTATTTGCGCGAATACCACATGCGATGCAGGCGCTGTGGGCGGTACGTGCCACGCGGGGTGACGTAGCCCTTGCGCGCCGTTGAAACGGGCCAGCGATAAAGCACCCGGCCATGCTGGCTCACCGTCATCGTCTGGGAAGAAATGTCGACCTTCCCCACCAGCCCGCCACCTTTAGCGCTGCCTGGCGGCCCAACCAGACCCGTTAAAAAGCACCCGGCCAAACCGGAGGTTCTCAAACCCCCCCCCCCTTTCCTTTCCCACA